>NZ_JBEYXJ010000113.1:0-26742 GCF_040645015.1 Streptomyces sp. NPDC046881
ACGCCCCCCCCCCCCCCGGGCGCCTCCGCCCCCCCCCCCTCACCGCCCCCCCGCCCCCCCCCCCCCGCCCCCTCTCCAAGGTCCAGACCCACCCAGGTCAGACCGCGCACTGCAACTATCGCACCCGCCCACGATCACCTGCCGATGCGCAACGCCCTGGCCATGAAGTTGTTCGGCCTCGTCCCCGGGTGCCTGGCGTACGCGGCGAACACGACCTGCCCGCCCGCCTCGAACCGGAGGGCCTTCGCCCGGCGCGGCCGGATGATGTGCGGCCGGGTGCCGTCCAGCACGAACCGCACCGCCGGGTGGTCGCACGTGATCACCCCTTGAAGTCCGTCCGGGCCCTCCTCGATGTGCCAGTCCACGAACTGGCCCATCCGCCCGGGCGCCTCGTTGCGGGCGATGCCCGCCACCCGCGCGGTCTTCCGGGCAAGCCTGCGCTCGACGATCCCGCCGCGCAGCCGCAGGAACCGCGTCAGCCGGCCCTGGTTGAGCCGCACTTCAACGCTCACGACGTCTCTCCCTCCGGGCAACGGCAGGACGGCAGAGAGACCGTGACCCGCTGCTCGATGCCCACGCACTGGCCCTCCGGCCCCACGGTGCGCTGCTGGCCCAGGACGAACGTCTGCCCGCGGCGGGCGTCGCTCGTGCCCGGGAAGCAGCACTGAAGGGCGTTCCACACCGACGTCGCGTCCACCGCGAGGATGCGGGCGGCCTCGGCGAGTTCCTCGCACGATGGCGGGCATCCCTGCTGGTCGTACGTCGGCGCGCACCGCAGCAGCGTGATGACGAACTCGGCGGCAGGCCGCACCGGCAGACAGTTCCGGCTGCCCATGACGTCTCGGGTCTCCACGGGGAAGTTCGACGTCGCCACCATGCTCGCGTAGTGCACGGTGAGCTGGCCGGGCGTCTCGGCACGCACGCAGTCGCCCGCGCAGTCGTCCCAGGCCGGGGTGCCCGGGACCACGCAGGACCGGCAGGGACATCCCGGCTGCCCTGTCACGCGGGCGGCCGTGGCCGTCAGCTCCGCGCACACGCAGGCCATGAGCAGCTCGGCGGTCTCGTGGATCACGAGCGGGCTCAGGGCCATTGCTGCACCCTCGGCTGCCGGAAGTCGGGGCTGTAGACACGGGAGGGGCTGGTGAGGCGGTTGGGGTTAACGGTGCTCAGCCACAGGTCGGCGAGTGGCAGGCCGGTGCGGCCCTCGCTGTAGATGAGCGTCGGGTCCGCGAGCTCCATGTCCACGCCCTGGCGGGAGATCCGGGTCAGGTTGCGGTTCGCGCGGCAGCCGCATGTGCCGCTGCCGCCGCATCCGCGCAGCAGGTGGCAGGTCAGCTCGGAGACCGCCGCGGTGGCGGCCTCGTCGACCGGCAGCCCGATCCGGTACGTCACGGTGAACGTGCCGGGCTCGCCGGATGCGGCGGCCATGTCCTGGCAGGACGGCCAGCAGCCGCCGCCGACCCGCACCAGCCGGCCGGCCGCGTCCACCCGGTACTGCTCCGGGGCCAGGACCTGGCCGCCGACGTCGACCTCGGTGACGTCGTAGACCGGGCCCGGCAGGTAGACCTCGCACAGCTCGCCGCACGAGCAGTCCGACCTGCACCCGCACACCGACGCGTTGCGCCACAGGCCATCGGTGCCGATGTACGGGATCCACGGGCCAACGCCGCCGCCGTACTGGAAGGAGATGAACGGCGACGACTCCAGGCAGGCCCGCTTGCAGGGGCGCACGGTGACCGGACACGGCCCGATCCTGCGCCCGGACAAAGCCCACAAGATCCGTGACGCCACCAGCGTCCAGCGGTCAATGTCCTCCTGCTCGACGTTCTCGACGTCGCAGCACAGCTCGGTCGGCCACGCCTCGCACGGGCCCGTCTCGATGGGCATCAGCGCCTCCGCAGCTCGTAGTCCGACGGCATGGGGAAACGGCTGCGGATGACTCGGCCGACCTCGCCGTGCGCGAAGCTGTCCGGCATGGTCGACAGGAACGGCGTCGACCGGTCGAAGCGCGGCCCGCGGTGCAGCACCTTCACGTCCTCGATCCGCTCCCCGCCGATCTCGTTGAGCACGCCGTACGCCGTCCGCTTGTGCAGGACGGTCAGGTGCCGGCCGATGTCCAGCGCCTTGAGCATCCCAGCCTTCGACACCGGCAGCGGGACATGCAGCTCGTACGACAGCGGGTCCGCGAACCCCTGGTCGACCAGGAGGTCACGCGTCTCCCGCATCCCGCGCAGGTACGAGCCCGAGGCGCGGGCCACGTAGTACGGCTCGACCTCGCGCACGGGCCCGCGGTGCAGCACCGGCATGGCGTCGAGCCGCTCCATGACGAACATGTCGTCGTTGGCGTACAGGAACGTCTCGCTGACGTCCGGGTGTTCGCACGCGGCCCGCATCGCCACGGTGGTGTTCTGGTACTTCGTGCCCGTCTGCCGGGTGGGGATGTGCCGGACCCCGCCCAGCCACGTCGGCTTGTAGCCGACGATCCACAGGTGCCGGTGCGGGAGGTTCGCCACCCAGCTCCTCAGCGCGTAGCGGAGTTGCTGGTTGGACGGGGCCTCCCGCAGCGGCACGACCAGGTCGAGGTCCGTCACGGTCAGGACGCCAAGCAGAGGGGGCCCGCGACCGGCGTGTAGGCACAGACGGCCTCGGGCGGCGGGACCGAGGTGAGGAAGTACCGGCGGTGGCAGCTCGCCCCGACCGGGGTGAGCATCGGGCCCGGCGTGCCGGCCAGGTTGGTCGGCATGACGTTGTACGGGCCGACGCCCCAGCCGCCACCGGCCCGGGTGGCGCCGGTGAGTTGGAGGGTGACCGCCTCGCTGCCGATCTCCAGGTCGCCCAGCATGCCGTTGGTGACCCACGGCAGCAGGTAGTACAGCCAGGCCCCGCCCGCTCCTTCGGCCTCGCAGACGTCCTCGCCCAACGCTTCCGCCCAGAATTCGAGAGCGAAACCGGTGCGGCACTGCACCGAGCAGTCGTCGTAGCCGATGGGCTCACCATCGAATCCGAAGACCACCGGGTTGCCCGTGGTGATCTCGATGAATTCCGGGCTGACGCTGAAGAAATTGACCTCCAGGTCATAACCGTTGAACGTCGGACAACCGCGCTTGAAGCCGCACTGACGGCCATTCGCGGCGCGGTAGTTCACGTCGTCGCCCTCGTCGACGTTGGGGTTCATGGCGATGCTCGCCAAGCAGTCGAAAACGAACCCGTTGTCGTCACCACAGACCGGGCGACCACAGGCGTCCAGCCTGGTCACCCGGACCGTGTCCAGGTTCGAGATAAGCGGACATGGCATGGGCGTCAATACCTCCCGGTCGATCAGGAGGCCCGGCCCAAAACCAGCGGCGCTACCCCCACAGCATAGCTAGGGGGCGCCGCCGCACACTTCTGTTGACCCCAGTCCCCGGAGGCGAGGCTGCACCCCCCGCGCTCACAGCTCCCTGGTGGACGTCACCAGGAAGTCACTGCCCGAAACGCCGGTGAAAACGTAGGCGTCCTGGAGGCTTTCGCCCGCGTCACCGCCTCGGTCCACGCCCCACGTGAGGGCGGTCCCCGCGGCGACGGTGACGGCCGAGCCGCCGCCGATGGCCACCGTCGGCGATCCGGCGTAGACGACCAGGGTTACGGAGCGAGCGCCGGCCGCGATGGTGACCGTGCCCGCGCCGGTCTGCCGCTGGATCGTCCCGTCGATCTGCGGGTTGGGGGCCGGGGCCGTCTCGGCGTCACAGCGCACCACCGTGCCCGTGGGTACGTAGGCGGTCGTGCCGTCCAGCTGGGTGTCCGTGACGACCGTCACGCCGTCCTCTGTGCTGTACCGGCGCAGGAAGCTGCCGACGTTGTCGCACAGGATCTCGTACTCGTCGTCGGGCGTGGCCGCTGCCACGCTGCCGCTGGTTCCGGACATGGGCCCCCTCCTCGGGGTTAGTCGCTGTTCTTGTGGGCGAGCAAGCCACTACGCCCGGCACTCACAGCGGTACTTCTTGGGTCCACGTGACGGTGACAGTGCCGGTGTCGGGGGTGATGGTGAGCGGGCCGGTCAGGGCCGCGTCGATGTCGCGGGCGACGCTCCAGGTGGCCGCCTCGCCGGTGTGCAGGGTGCTGGCCCCGTCGCTGGTGGTGATGATTCCGGTGCCGCCGTGGGCGATCGCGGTCACGGACTGGAGCGTCGGGTAGGCGGAGGCGTCCCATGTGACGCCCGGGACGAGTTCCACTCGGCGAGCCCGAGTATTGACCTCGATCGGGATGCTGCCGCCCTCGGGCGTGCACGGAGCGGGCTCGACCGGCATAGCGTCAGTCCTCCGGGTGTGCCTGACGGCGGTGGGCGGCGAGCGCGCGGTCGCTCTTGAAGGGGCGCCCGCAGTCGGCGCACTCGGGCCGATCGTCCTTGCTGTTTCGGTCGCTTCGGTCGCTTTCGTCCTCGGCGGGGTGGACGTCGAGCGGCTGGGCGTCCGGCGGGTACGCCTCCTCGGGCAGCTCGGGCAGCGCCTCGCCGACGGTCCCTTCCCTCTCCGGCTGGAACACGCCGAGGAGTTCGGGCCCGCCGTCCGGCCCTGCCTGCTCGTCCTCGGTGGGGCTCACGTAGCGGTGGCCATCGACGGTGGCGCCGATCAGAAGCTCCTCGGGCAGGCCGGTGAACAGGTCGGCGGGCACGGCGAAGGCCTGCGGGCTGACGGTGCGGATCTTCGGGTTCTGGGCGACGGCCCAGCGCGCGAAGGCCACGCGCCGCTCGCGGGTCGGCTCGATGCGGATGAAGTCGGTCACGGGCAGGTCACCACCTGGATCGCGCAGACGGTGCAGGTCGTCGACACCACGTAGGTGCGCTCGACCAGGACCCGCCTGTCATTCGTGCGGATGTTGACGGACGGGCCGGGCCTGTCGGGAATCGTGACGATGGGCCCGCGGCGGACGACGAGCGGGCCGGTGATGTACAGCCAGGCGGTGCCGGGTTCGGCGGGGATGCCGCCGGGGCCGGTGTTGAGCGTCGAGTATCCGGCGCCGATGACGACGCAGTTCCCGGCGAGCGTGCTGATGTTGCCCTCGGCGTCGCGCTGGGCCAGCGCGCAGCAGCCGAGCAGGGCAGCAGCGCCGGCCGGGACGTGCAGGGTGCCGACGCCTCCGTACGACTCGGCGAGGCAGCCCTCCAGCGCGGCCACGCCCTGGGCGATGTTGACGGCCCCGGCGGCCGGGGTGAGGTCCACGGCGACCTGGGTCAGGTGGTGCTGCCAGAACCCGGCCTCTACCGCTTCCTGCTCGCCCAGCTCCATGGAGGCCTCGGCGTGCGCGCGGGCCTCCGCGTAGGACCAGCCCATGGTCGAGCACTCGGCGCCCGCGTACACCGTGATCGGCTCGGCGGCCTCGACGACCGGCCGGTGAAACTCCTTCTGCGGCGGTGCGCCCGGGGACTCCTCGCCGGGGGACTCGTCGGTCAGGCAGGGGTCCCGCCACACGCCGACGGGCTGGCAGCCGAGGGCGAGCCAGGTGATGCCGAGCAGCTCGTGCTCGTCGTCGACGTCGCGGACGTCCGTGCAGTTGTTCAGCAGGATGCCGTGCGGCAGTGGCCGGCCAGGGATCGCCTCTACGGCCTTCTCCATGCCTGTGGCCATGCTCGCCTCCGTTGCGAATCGGGGCGTGCCGGGCCCGTGTTCAGGTCACAGGCCCGGCACAGTCGGGGGCGGGCAGGGGTCAGGCCGCGGGGCAGGTCATCGGCTCTTGGGCGCCGGTGGAGCCGTCGGGGCAGACGGGGACGGTGACGAGGCGCGTGTCCACGGAGCGGTCGATGAGGCCGACGCATTCCTCGCTGAACATCGCTGTGTAATCGTTCTTGCTGAACTTGACGCTGTCGTGGATCACGCCGAGGTTGACCTCTTCACCGCGGCCGATCTGCAGCTGACCGGCCGGGTAGATCAGGAACTTGACGTTCGCCGGCCACGCGGTCGCCGGGGCGGCCTGACCGATGGTCGCGCCGGTCACAGTCGGCGCGATGAGGTTCCGCGCCCACTGGACCCGCACACCCAGCGGCGTGAACACGTCCTGCACGTCTGCCGTCGACACCTGGTCGATGCAGCAGCCGTTGCGGCGAGCGATGTCCGCCAGGAACAGCTGGCGGCTCCACCACGGGAAGACCACTTCGAGGCTGATCGAGTCACAGAAGCTGTGACGCTCGATCATGTCGGCCGACTGCAGGGCGACCGCCGCGAACACAGGGGCGAGCGCGCCGAACGTCGCCGTCAGGGTGACCGCCGTGGCGCTGGCGAGGGCCTCAGCGAACAGGACCGAGCGGAGCCGGATCTCGTGGGCGACGAGCGCGTTGCGCAGGTACCAGTTGATCAGCTCCGGGAAGTGCCGCTGCGTCAGAATGCCTGCCTCCAAGCAGACACCGACCGCGTCACACCTCATCTCCACCGGGTCCGGACAGGGAATTTTGAAGCACGGCTTGGTCGCACCCGAGATGTCGTCCGACTCGGTGTGTACCCAGGTCATGGCCGCGACGTCGAGGCTCGGGGTCGTGTAGTACCGGAGCCCGCCTCGGGCGAGCTGGATCTCGGGCGCGTCCCACAGCATGTCCGGGCAGGCGACCGACGTCAGTTCGTAGACCGTCTCGCTGGGCGCACACCATCCGCCGCTCGCGACGAGGTTCTGCTGCGGCAGGCGGGACTGGTCGGCCGCGCGCAGCGCGACCTCCGTGCCCTCCGGCGCCGAGGACGAGTCGGTGACGATCAGCTCCTCCGGGTACGGGTGGTGGTAGCTGATCACCTGGCCCGTACCGCCGCCCGCGGTCTTGAGGGCGTTCGCGCGGGAGATGAGGCCCGCGACGACCTGCTTCATGTTCAGCTCGGCGCCCGGGGTGTAGCCGGGGACGTCGACCGCCGCGGTGATGACCGTGCCGGGCGCGGCGGGCTCCGGCAGGACGCGCGGCTGGCGGGCGCGCACGAGGGACAGGTCGAGGGTGCGGCCGATCGACGCGGTCGCCGTCGGCGCGGCCGGGGTGGCGGGCGCCTCGGGCGCGGCTGGGGGCTGTGCCGGCTGCTCGGTCGCGGCGGTGGTCTCGGCGGCCGGGGGCTCCTCGGCGGGCGCGGCCTGCGGGTCTTCGCCGCGCACCTGGGCGGCGAGTTCCTCGATCTCCTGGGCGGTGCGCTCGGCGGCCTGGATGCGGTCGGCCTGCTCCTGACGGATGCTCTGGACGCAGTTGGACAGGGCCCGGAGCTGGCCCATCGTGTCGTCGTCGACGCGGTTCTGAGAGGCCAGGGCCTGGAACGCCTCGGTGGCCCCGGCGAGCGCTTCGGCGAGCTGGTCGTTGTCGAGGGCCGCGACGTCCTCGGGAATCTGGAACTCTTCCATGGGCGGGGTCTCCAGCGATCGTGATCACAAGAGACTCGGCCCACAACCAGCAGTCGTCTGGGGGAATAGTAACTGCCCGCCCTGGTGGGCGGGCTGTACGTGGATCGTGCGGGCTACTGTCCGGCCGTCTTGGCGGTGGTGGCGTTCTTCGGCGGTACCTCACGGATGGTGGAGCCGGGGTAGCGCTTGCCGACGGTGGTGGCGGTCGGCTTGCTCGCCGAGGTGAACACCACCTTCTCCTTCTCCTGCTGCGTGCGCGGGTCGACGACCGTGGTGACGACCTCGTACTTGGGCTTGCTGGCGTTTCCCTGGCAGGCGCATCCCATCAGTTCGCTCCGTTCTGTGCAGCGCTGGCGGTGACGACGGGCGGGGTCTGCTCGGCAACGAGGGCGGCCATCTCCTCGATCTCGGCTCGGCGCTGCTCCTGCCGACGGGTTACGGCGTCGGCGAGGAGGTCGACGTAGTCGCCGTTCGCGAGTGCTGCGGCGAGCGCCTCGACATAGACCTGGGGGATCTCGCCGGGCGTGGCGTCCGGACGTTCCTCGGACGTGACGTCCGGACGCTGTCCGGGCAGGTCAGGCACGGTGTCGGTCGAGCTCGCGGAGGCCGTCCGGACGCCGTCCTGATCCGCGTCCGGACGCGGTCCGGACGTGTCGTCCACGGCGGCCGCCGACGCGGTGAGGGCCAGGTTGGTGCGTTCCACCACCGCGGCGACGAGGAGCGGCGAGGAGTGCCCGGGGGTCGGCACGGAGAGGACCGCGCGCAGCTCCCACTTACCGGACGGCCCCTGCCGGAGGTGGTAGCTGGGCTGGCAGCCCTTGAACACCGACCGGTCCCAGTCGCTCATCTTCGGGTTGGCCGCACCTGCGAACCACATGCCGCCCTCCGACATGCCCACGGTGACGATCCCGGCGACGGTGCGGGTGTCGTCGAAGAGACAGGCGTCTGTCTCGCACTCGGCGCCGTCGCGGTGGTGGCCGACGTTCATCGTGATCACGCCGCACTTCACCGTGGACCCGTCGTCCAGGGCGAACCGGGAGCGCAGGAAGTGCGTCAGGTCCAGGCCCTGCTGGGCGAGCTTGTCGATCGTCAGGTTCTTGCCGGGGTAGCCGGCGTGCGGCACACCGGACTGTGCCACCCACCCGAAGATCCGGCCGCCCTCGACGTGCACGCCCTCCGAGCCGGGCGGCAGCTCCGCGGCGGTCGGCTCGCGGAACCACTCGACGGGCATCGGCGGCAAGTCCTGCATCTCCTGCCAGAACGAGGCCACGATCTCGTCCAGCTCACCGAAGCTCACGGGTTCGGCGGAGGCGGTGGCCTCCTCCTCGTGGCCTTCGGGCATGGACGAGGGTCCGCAGAACAGGCCCGGGGCGAGCCGGACGATCCGACCATCCTTGGCCGCGCCGTTGAGGTGCCCGCGTGCGGTGCTCATGGCCATGCCGAGGGCGCGGGAGACGTCCCGCGCGCCGACGGCGGCCGGGGAGGAGCACACGTAGGTGACGACCCTGTCTCGGGTCTCCCCCGCCGCGGTGATGACCGGCGCCGCCGCGGCGGTCTCCTCCTCGGTGGGTGCCGGATCGAGGACGATCCGCGCGTTCTTGAAGGCCGGCATCGCCACCAGCGTGGCGCCCCGCAGTCGGGCGCGGGTGATGCGCAGCAGGAACTCACCGGCGTGCTGCTCGTGGACGACCAGCCCACTGTCGGGGTCGTCAGCGTCACCGGCCGCCGCGGTGAGGACGCCCGTGCCGCCGAAGGCTTCACGGATCACCGAGGCGGTGAGGACGCCGCCGGGGCCGGTGATGACCTGGAGGTCGTAGCGGGACCGGCTCAGCGCCCCCTCGGATGCGGTCCACTCGGCGCGGGTCGACGCGGTGAGCATCACAGAGCCGTCTTCCATCCGCATCACGCTGGCGTGCGGCAGCTTGGCCGATGCGAACAGCCAGGCGGCGTCTTCCTCGGTGAGGGTCTTGTCGACGAGCTGAATGTCGACGTCGTCCAGGTCGACGCTGATGCCGAGCACCGGGTCGTCCTCGTCGAGGAGTACCTCCGCGTCGAGCCCGGCCGACTGCGTGCGGTACAGCACGCCGGACGCGGTGATACGGCCGCCTTCCCGTTTCACCTTCTTGATGGCGCCGGCGAGCTGCGCGCCCTGGTGGCCCATCAGCATCTCGTCGGCGTACTGGAGCGGCATGGGGTTGCGGTCCCACTTCAGCGCGCCCTTCTTGAAGATCCGGCCGTCGCCGGTCTCCTCGTCCTCGAAGGCGATGGCGGTGTCGTCGGGGGTGGACCAGGTGCGCACCGTCAGCGACGCGGCGGCCTGGAGGTCTTCGTCAGGCATGGGCTGTTCCTCCTGCTGGGGGCCAAGGGGGACGTCGATGTGCTCGCTTCCGAAGGCGAGGCGGATGCGGTCGAAGGTGATGTCGCCGAGGCGGTCGACCAGGCCCGGCAGGACGCCCGGGTCGTCGCCGTACTGGGCGCACACGTGGGGCACCCATGGAGAGTGCTGTACGGGCAGCTCGGGCCGGTCGTGCGTGCCCTCCAGCGCCGTGGTGACGAGCCGGCGGACGTGTTCCAGGGTGGGGGCGCCGTCGGGGCGTTCGCGGTCGTCGCCGACGGCCCACACCCACGAGGGGCTGTCGGTGTGCGGGTTCCAGTGGTTCACGCCGAAGGCCTTCGCGGTGAACGGTCCCTCGAGTTCACCGACGGCCGCGCGCACACCGTCGGCCAGCTCGGTGCGCTGCTCCTCGGTCCAGGAGGCGCCGTCGTCGCCGAGGAAGTACAAGGTCAGGTGCAGCTCGTCGGCTGCTTCTCCGCCGTCGAAGGCGAGGCGGGCCGCGTCCCCTTCGGTGGGCATGAGGGCGATCATCCCGCCCATGAGGTGACTCCCGTTCGCTGCTGCCGTGGATTCCAAGGCTCCGCCGCGCTGTGGGTCCTGCGGATGGAAGGCGGAGGCTTGGGTTTCGGGGTGGACTGCGAGGATGCAGCGGCAGTTCACGACCTGCGAGGCCGGGGCGGTTGGGTCGTGGGGGGCGTCCATCTTGAAGCCGCCCACGGTGAACTGCTCATCCAGTAGCCGGATCGTGCCGTTGACGTCGGCGTGGTCCTCGCGCACGCGGTCGTCGCGGCGGGTGATCCACTGCTTCACGATCGGAGCCGGCTGCCCTGTGGCGTCCCGTGCTGCGCCGAGGGTGGCCGTGTTCCAGGCCCGGCCGGCTTCGGTGCGGGCGATGCGCTCCTCGCGGACCTCGCCGAGCTGGGCGCCCTCGCGGTCGAACCGTGCCCGCAGCCGGGCGCGGAGCTGCTCCATGTCCTCGCCCGCGTCGACACCCTCGGCCAGCTCCTCCCGGGCGGCCTCCGCCAGGCGGTCACCCACGGCGCGCAGCAGGTGCTCCGTGACCGTGACGTACTCGCTCATGGCCGGGGGAAGGTCGCGGCCGTCCTCGTGGCGCCCGGGGAGGTCTTCCCACTCCGGGGGCAGCTCGGCGTCCGCTGCTTCGGCGGTGTGCTCGGCGGCCTGCTCCGACACCCGCAGCAGGCGGCGCAGGATGCGCGGCATGCGGCTGGTCCACATGCGGGCGATCCGGGACACCGAGAACCGGGCGGCGACGATCTCGGTGGCGTCGGCCAGCTCCTGGGCGAACTCGTCGGCGACCTCCTGCAGAACGGCCGAGACCTCTTCGGCCACGTCCTCCTCGGCCTGCTCCAGCAGGCTCAGCAGCTCCTCATCGTCCACAGCTGGCCGCCTCTCCCTCGCGGCTGGGATGCGGCATCCGGTCCGGGGCCGACCCCTCACCGACCGCCCTGTTGTCCCGCTGCCGCCAGGCCAGGAGTTCCTCCCACACCTCGCGGCCGGGGCAGCGCGAGCACCAGCCGAACGCCCGGTGGCCGGCCCGGGAGTGCTCGGGCGGGGCGACGTGCTGCTTGGGGGTCTCCTCGATCGTCAGGTCGTCAGTTCCGTCGCGCACTGCTGGTCTCCCTGGGGGTGTTCGGGCAGGGGTCGATGCGGGCGATGTGCAGCGTCGTGGGCCCGCTCGTCACGATGGGCCCGTCCGGGCCGTTCAGGGCGAAGCTGGTGACGTCGAGGGGCCGGGCTTCGAGGACCTGGAGGCCCCCGCAGTCGTGGCAAAGGATGAGGTCGTGACGGCAGTCAGCCACGGGTGGTCTCCTGGGGCTTCTCGCAGGCGAAGCAGAACGCGAACCGGCCGACCTGGTGCACGGCGGCCTTCGTGGTCACCAGGAACGTCGCGTCGAGGACCGCGTCGTCGCTGCCGCACGTCGGGCAGGCGTACGTGCGGGTGCTGACGTCGCCGATCAGCGGCATGGAGCCGTCGTGCTGGTCGTCCGGGTCGTCGGCGGCCTCGTAGCGTTCCTGCTCGCGGACCTGCCAGGCGGCCAGCTCCTCCGCGACGGTCCGGCCCTGGCAGTGTGAGCAGTAGCCGTGGACGCGGTGCGAAGGCACCGAGTGGCCGAGTGGGGCCTTCCACATGAGGTCAGCCACGGCCGGCCTCCTGGTCGTCGAGGTCGTCGCAGATCTCGCACGCGGTCCAGGTGCCGACGACGGCCACGCCGTCAGGGGTCAGCATGAGGATGTCGCCGGTGAACCGCGTCCAGGCTTTGCAGGTGGGGCACCAGTCCTCGCGGGCCGGGCCGGGGGTGACGTGGACGGTCAGGGACGGTGGTTCGGCCACGGTGCTGCTCCTTCGCCTGGTCATGCCGCCAGCCCCACGCAGGAGGTGACGACGGCGGGCACGACGTCGTAGGAGTGCTCGATCCCGGCGGCGATCAGCTCACGGGTGTAGCCGTCGAGCGCGGCCGTCAGGCATGTGGCGTCGAGGCCGTACCGCTTGGCGATCTCGGGGACGCGCGCCCATGCGCCGTCGAGGAGGCGGTACTGCTCGACCTGGCCGGGCTCGACCTTGAGGGCGGTGTGCAGGGCTGCGGCCTGGATCTCGCGGGCCTTGGCGCGCTCGGGCCGGGGGCACACGGGGGTGCGGAGCAGCTTGTCGCCGGCGGTGGACAGGGCGGCCCAGATCAGGCCGTCCGCAGCCGCCAGCAGGCCGTCGCCGAGCGCCGGCCGCGCGGAGGCGGGCAGGGTGTCGGGCTCGTCCTGGGTCTCGTCGACCGGCAGGTCCGTCTTCGGCGGGTCCTGCTCTTCCTGCTCCTGGTCCTCCTCGTCGTTGCCGGGGTTCTGCTTGGCCTTGCGCTCCTCCTCCTCTTCCGGGGTGGGCTTGTCGGACTCCTCGAAGCCCGTCTCACGGCGCAGCGCTTCGGCACTGATGACGCCCCGGTCGAACGCCTGCAGAGCGGTCTCCGAGCGGTTGGTGCGCACGCGCAGGCCCGCGGTGTCGTACCAGACGAGCCACCTGTGCCACTCCGGATCTCCCTCGGCCTGGAGGAGGGGGCGCAGCCACTGCTGTGTGAGGGCGTGCGCCACGGTCTGGAGCTTGGGCTCGATGCCCATGCGGATCGCCTCGGAGGTCAGCATCCAGGCGCCCCAGTGGTTCGTGTCGGCCATGCCCAACAGCAGTTCGCCGGGGATCTCCAGGCCGGTGGCGAATCGTTTGATTGCCTCCTCGCGCAGGCGCAGCGCGAGCTCGTCGAAGTTGGACTCGAACGTCAGCAGCTTGAAGTCGCTGATGGACTCGGCTGGAACCTCCAGCACGATCGGCACCGTGGCCGCCGCGCTCTCGGGCTCGCGGATCGCCGTCTCGGCGATCATCATCAGGACCTCGATCAGGTCGTCCTCGGCTTCGCCCTGCCCAGGTCGGGTGGGGAAGCGCGTGCCCTTGGGGACGAGGAGGATGCCCCGGCCGGTGAGCCGGGAGCGGGCGATGGCCTTGACCGCAGCGTTCAGCAGGAGCAGTTCTTCAAGCAGGTCGATGCTGGCGCGTACAGGGCTGTCGGCCTCGATCTGCCGCTCCGGGTCCGGCTCCCACACGCGCAGGGCCACGGGCGCGTCGGGGTCGAGCTTCTCCTCGTCGCCGGCCGGGATCTCGACGTCCTCGCCGTCGATCTCGGCTGAGAGCTTGCCTTGCTGCTGGCGCACCTCGCGGGTGGACAGCACCTTCCAGTCGTGGCCGTCCTCGGGAACGTCCGGCGCGAGGACTTCGGAGTTGGGGCGGACGACGATCCATCCCTCACCCGCGACCGTGAGGTGCTTGCCGAAGGCGGTCAGCAGCTTGGACTGTCCGTCGGGGCCGCCCGCGATCTGCTGCACGATTTCCGAGGCGCGGTGGTTGTCGGGGGCGGGTTCGATCGTGCCGTCGTCGGCGCGGCGCCCGGCGTAGAGGGTCGCGCCGCCCATGCCGTTGGCCATGTACGAGGCGGAGAACCGCACTTCGGGGACGGCGTGGTACAGCTCCCAGGCGCGGGTCTGCCATCCGGAGTCGACGGCACCCTTGCCTCGGACCTTGCGGTTGACGTACCGGGAGGCGGCGGCCGTGAGCGTGCGGTTGGTCACTTGCCCACCTCGCCGAGCGTGTCGTCGATCCGGTTGAGGAGAACGGCCGCACCGGCGACCGCGAACCACTCGACGCCATGGACGAGGAGCGGGGCCTGGTCGAACTGGCCGGTGACGAGGAGCCAGGTGGCCAGCAGGGCGCCGGAGATCCACCAGCCCATGCAGTACGGGCAGGAGATCAGCGTGACGGCCGCGCTGCGCACCGTGCTGTCGGTGTTGCGGCTGTGCCAGTCGAAGACGACTGCGCGGGCGGGGTCGAGGATCGTGTCATGGACGGCCAGCTGTGTTGCCCGGTAGCCCGCGAAGGCCAGCAAGGCGAGTTCTAGAGCGTCGATCATGACTGGCCCCTTGCCGAGGATCTTCCGTTGCGGCGCGCACTATAGGTCATTCCGCGCAAATGGTGCGTCGCAACTGGTCGCGCAAGGACGGGATTTGATCTCCTTCGGGCGTCGGCACACCGATTGTCTGCTCTGCTACAGTCCGGGCCCGCGCACCTTGAGCAAGTGCGTGGCCGGGAGAACGGCACCGGCGGTCATGCCGCAGCCAGCGTTCCGGACGGCGGGGTTCGCGCATGCCCCGGCCGTCGGTGCCACTTCCTCGGTGTCTCCGTTTCACGGGCCCCCGCACCCCGAGCGCGGGGGCCCGCTCCATTCCCGAAGGCGGTGGGTGCCGTGGCGTGCAGGAATGCCGACTGCGAGACATGCCGGCCGCACGGCATGGTCGAGTGGGGCGCGGTCCGCGCCTGGCGGATGCGCGAGGCCGACGACGAGGGGATCGGCGGCGTGAAGCGCGCCTGTCCCCGCGGCGGCTGGTCCCCTTTCAACTGGTGGTACCAGACCCGCAGGCCCCCATGGCGGCAACCCCGGCGCGAGCGCGTCGAGATGGCGTTGCGCCGGTTCGCCCATCGACGGGGCTGGCTGTGGTCCCCCTCGCAGGCTTGGCGGGGCGTGCCGTTCGGCCGCCACGGGGCGCGGCTGCTGCCGGTGAACGAGCGGCACGCCGCCACCGTCCTGCGCGGGCACGAGCGGCACGATGCGGCGATGCGGCGATGGCTGGGCGACTAGCGGTCAGAACATCGCCAGCGTCCCGAGCGGGCCCCCCGGCTCCTCCTCGACCGGCTCGTCGGGCTCCTCGAACTCCAGCTGCACGGGCGAGGGCAGGTCCACGATCTCCAGCGACCCCGTGCAGGACACGAGGGCGTCACCGAACAGCTCGGGCCGCTCGGTCGGGTCGTGCCGCCACAGACGGCCCTTGCCGGGGCGCCCAGCGACTATCCCGGCGGCGATGTGCCTGGTGCAGCAGGGACACTCAACTCGGGGCATCTTCACGCAAAACAGTGTGACGAAGCCCGGCCCGCCACGTACAGCAGATCGGGCAACCGGGTCAGGTGACTACTGGTCGAGCGCAGCCCCTCCTCTCCGCCTCTTCCCGTCCAGGCTCAACAGGACCGGCCGTCTGGGTGTGACAAGCAGTAGCCGTTGTCGTCCGGAAGTCTGTCAACCATGTTGATCTCCGGTTTGCCGCGCACGGGTCCGGAGATCTTGAACGGCTTTCCCTCATTGGTGATCGAGATGCTTTTAGGCTCGCCCCCGACTAGCAGCTCAAGATCCGCCGTCCACTCGTAGACGCCAGGGGACTCTGCTCTTGACGTGACATGAAAGTCGACCGCGCCTCCCTTCGAGAGGTTCAGCCTGAGCCGTTCGACTTTGCGGCCGCGCTCGTCCGTGAACCGGAACGTGGGCTGTTCCGTGCTGTCCACCACCAGATCCGCATGGCGCGTCACAATGCCGTTGCCGCCCGTGCAGGTCGAAACAGTCGCGTTCATCGCCGTATCCGGCAGCTTGCGCACGTGTGGTGTAAGTCCCAGCACGACCACGGACTCGTCCCGTTCGCTGGTCAGCACGAAGCTGACATGGGCCTCGTTGGGAATAGCGATGGACCGAACCCACTCCGCCGTTCGCTGCCCGCAGGCGTATTTGACGTCTTCAGGCGGATTATCAAGTTCCTCGACGGGGCGGTAGAGGGCGTGCTTGAACCCGAAGCCCACGTGCTGGACGTACACCTTGGGCTCTGGGGGGTGACGCGGCCACCTATCCTCTGGCCACGTGGTCCAAAGTCCGACGAGGGTCAGAAGAATCGTAATTGCGGCTACAACCGTGCCCCCCTTCCAGCTCCATCGGCGCCGTGGCGGGTTTGGAGGGGACGTCATGTCGACACGATGGTCCCCCTCCAGGCGGTGTGCCATCGGTCAGGCCCGTCCGGGGGACTCCCCGCTTCACTTACCGATCCTCCGCCCGTAGGGGGCCGCTGCGCCAGCCGCCGGCCCACCCCGCCCGAACTGGCCCGGGTTGGGGGCGGTCGGCAGCGGGGCGTGGACGATGGCGCCCTTGTTGACCTCGGGGATCAGGCCGTACACCAGCACACAGGAGGAGTCGATGCGGCCCGGCGAGTCGGGGTCGGTGGGCTGCCACGTCGCCCACTCGCGCTCGAGGTCGGTGAACAGGCCCCTGAAGCGCACCTTGTCCTGCACCATCTGCTGGGCGATCGGCTCCGCCCTCAGGAGTTTGCCTTGCTTGGCGCGGACCGGCTGGATGGCGGGCATGAGCACGTTCTTCGGGATCACGCCTTCGCGTTGGAGCATTTCCCAGGACGTCTGGATGGCCAGGACGCACATGTCTCGGCCGAAGTTCCACTCGACGTAGATGATCGCCGCGTTCGTCGAGTAGGCGAGCTTCGCCGCCGCAGAGGACCACTCGGCCGACGACATCGGCCCCGACTCGTCGTGGGTTACCCACACGCGGCCGTCGTCGCCGAGGAAGCCGCCCAAGACGCCGGCGACGTCCCGGCCGCCGCCCGACGGGTCGATCGAGACGGCGATCTTCTGCGGCTCCACCACGGTCGTGGTGTCCCGGATGAGGCGCAGCAGCTCCTCCGACACGAGCGCTCCCTCAGCGGGCTGCGGGTCGCCCTGCGCCAGGGCGTGCCAGTCCCGGGGGATCGACGTGCGCTTCATCTCCGCCCACCAGGCCACCAGCCGCTTCCTGTCCCGCGTGGGGATCTTCGGGTGCGGCAGCGGCTCCCCATGGGCGCGGCCGAGCGGGTCCGGCCCGAACTTGGGGTCGGCGAGCGCGGGCAGGTGGATCACCTTCCACCGGCCGCCGTCCTCGACCCGACCCTCCTCCTCCAGGCGGCGCCCGGCGAAATCATCGGGATGCCACCTGGTCTGGATCGCCACCACGGCGTTCCGGTCCGGCTGGAGGCGCTTAAGCGCGGTGGACGAATACCAGTCGTGCAGCGCCCGCCGGCTCGCCTCAGACTCGGCGTCGGCGCGGTCCTTGTGCGGGTCATCCACGATCAGCAGGTTCACGTCGAAGCCGGTCAGCCCCTTGCCGACCGACACCGAACGCACACCGCCGCCCTCGGTGATCTGCCAGTCCTGCTTCGCCGACGAGCCCCACTGCAACCGCAGGTCGTACTCGTCGCCGTACTCCTCCACGTAGTCCCGGATCGTCTTGCCGCGCCGCAGCGCCAGGTCGTCGCCGTACGACGTCACCGCGACCCGGTCCATCGGGTACAGGCACAGCCACCAGAACGGGAACCACTCCGCCACCGTGGTGCTCTTGCCGACCTGCGGCGGGGTCAGGATCAGCAGCCGGTCCTGCTCGCCCCGCCCGACCTCGGCCAGGGCATCGCCGATCACCCGCAGGTGCGGGCGCATCCGGTACGTGCGGTCCAGGCCGCGAGCGAGCGTGGCCGGGTCGCGCAGCAGCTCTCGACTCATGGACCGCCGGGCGGCCTCCAGCTCCCGGTAGACCTCGCCGTCGTCCAGGTGCTCCAGCTCGCTCACAGCCACGCTCATGCCGCTACTCCTCTTCGTCGTCGCTGCCGTCGACCGCCCGGATCCGCTGGTTCACCGACGCCGCCAGGTCGGCGAGGCGGGCCCGGCGCTGCTCGGGAGGCATCTGCGCGAACTCGGCGAACCGCTCGGCCAGCGGGTTCTTCCCGTCCGAGGTGAGCGCGATCGTCTCGGTGGGGTCGCCGAACAGGACGCGCCGGTGCCGCATGGCCACGTCCATAAGCCGGATGAAGTCACCGGCAGACAGCTCCTCGGCCCGCAGCGTCTGGAGCCGCTGCACGAGCTTGCCGACCGCTGCGCCCAGCACCTTGGCGTCGGTCTCGGCGGCCTTGCGCCTCTCCTCCAGCCACATCGCCTGGTACTGAGCGTCCAGGTGCCGGTCCCACGCCTCGACCCGCTCACGCCACCGGCCCGCCACCGCCAGGTTCCTCACGTGCCCGTACGCGAGTGTCAGCCTTTGCGCGGCTTCTGCCAGGGTTCGGGTACGTCCGAGGTCACGGTAGGTGACGAACTGGCCGTGCTTCTTGGGGGTCTCGTTGGGCTGGCGCTCCCACGGGTCCAGGTCTGGGGCGAGGGGGATCGGGGTCAGGTTGCTCACGGCTGTCCGTCCGTGGCGGAGACGTGGTTGCTGCCGGACAGGTACTCACCGGCGAGACGCTCCAGGAGGCGCCACCCCTGCCCTAGGTCGATCTCGCCCCTGCCTTCTGCGGCTGCGATGGCTTTGTTGATGGTGATGGCGGCCGGGGCGGGGAGGGTGCGGGTGCCGATGACGGTCTCCAGGCCGACGTGCCCTGTGTGCAGGGGTTCGCCGTCTGGGGACTGGTAGCCGGCCTGGAGGTCGGTGAGGTGGTTCTCGACGATGGCGAGGATGGCGTGGAGGGCGGTGGCGACGTTGCCGACCTTGTGGGCGGCGTGGGTGGAGGCGAGGGTCTCCAGGGTCTGCTCGTAGTCGGCGCGTGCGGCGAGCCAGCTTTCGTTCTGGCCGGTGCGGGTCTGGTCGAAGGCTTCGCGGGCGGCTTCGAGCTCGGGCGGCAGGAAGATCAGGCTCACGGTGGCGAAGTCCAGGTTGGCCTCGGACAGGCCCTCGGGGCTGACTTCGGCGAGGAGCTTGAGCTGGTCGTCGTCCAGGCCGGAGTACGCGCGCCAGTCGACGTCGTCGAGCTGCTCGTACAGCTGCTTCAGGGTGGCGGGGTCGTCCTCGCCGGCGATGGCGTTGTGAGAGAGCTGCCGGGCGATGAGCTGCTGAGGGGACTGGTACTCCTCGATGAGCATGCAGTCGATCTCGTACACCCCGGCCTCGATGGCGGCCATCGTGCGGTGGTTCCCGGAGAGGACGAGTTCCTTCTCCTCCTCGTACTCGCCGCCCGAGTAGATCAGCGGGGTGGAGGTGAGGCAGCCGTCGCGCTTCACGTTGGCCACGAGCCGGTCGAACTCCTCCTTCCTCATGTACCGGGCGTTGACCTCCAGGCGGGTGAGGTTGCGCGGGTCGCGGCGTACGAGCCGGGGACGGAACGGGGCGGGGGTGGTCTCGGTCATCGCCGGTACTCGCCTTCTCGGTAGGGGGCGTGGTCGGTGTGGGGGGTGTCGGCGGGGTAGCGGCACAGCCAGTCGCCGTACGGGCCGCCGAAGCACAGGAGGCCGCGGTGCGGGGGCCCGGCGTCCCGCCAGGCGGGCGCCTGGTCGTCGTGGTGGGGCGCGGTCATCGCAGGTCGCTGCCGTGCTTCTTCTTCCAGAGGGCGAGGGCCTCGGCGAGGTCGTAGGCGCCGAGGGGGCCGCCGTACTGGAGCTGGTAGCGGTGGACACCGTCGCCCGGGTCCTTGGCGGATGCCTCGGTGCGCTTCTGGAGGCGGACGCCCGGGATGCCGCGCCCGTACTTCGCGCTGTTGGGCCGGTCGGTGAAGGCGGTGGTGGCCCAGCCGTCGATGCGCTTGGACAGCGACCGCTGGACGAGGAGCTGCGCTTCCTTCGTGGAGGCGGCCATCACGATCAGCTTGGCGAGGCGCCGGTAGCGGGTCCACGACACCGGGAAGTCCGACATCAGGTAGGCGGTGTTCGGGTCGAACTTCGGCGGGAGGTAGGCGAACGCGCCGATGACCTTGCCGTCGACGGCGACCGCGCACGCGATGAGCGGGCTGCCGGGCTTGATGGACTTCGACATGAACTGGGAGCGGATCGCAGCGAACTGGCCGCCGGTCAGGACGTGGATGGTCATGCGGTCGCCGAGATCCTCGTCGGCGCCGATCTTCGGCATGCGGATCGGCTCGGTGGGCTGCCGAGGGCGGACGATGCGGCGCGGCCCGGCCGCCGCGTACACGTAGATCGGCAGGCCGCGGTTGGCGGTCTGGACGACGCCGGCGAGCTGGGGGCGCAGCTCCGGGCGCTCAATGTGCAGGCCGAGGACCCAGTTCGGCCGGTCCTGGACCTGCTCAATGATGCGTTCCTTGCCCTCCTCGTCCAGGTCGCGGAACGACGGCTCGGGCCACGCGAAGGCCGCGTCGATCGGCGCGAACTGCGACTGGTAGTCGCCCGAGTAGAACGGGGGGAACATGACCACTGGCGCGTCCGCCGGGACCTCGTCGAGGAAGTCTCGGACGTCGCCGGCGTAGAACGAGCCGAGGCGGGTCTCCAGGCCGCGGAGCTTCGTCGCGGTCTTCTCGTGCATGCGCGGCCACTGCTCGCGGGTGGCGTCCAGCATCCGCCGGTAGTAGACGCCTTCCTTGCCGACGTACTGCAGGAACCGCGTCCCGAGCATGAGGGTAGCGAGGAGGTCTGAGCGGTCCTCCAGGTACGGCTGGAGCCAGCCGAGGGTCTCCTCGTACTCCTCTCGGAGCGTGTAGTCGAGGGGCTCACCGGCGAGGTACCAGCCGAGGGCGCAGCTGTAGGCGGTGATGTCGTTGCCGTGCAGGCGCCGGTCGCTGCCGAACTTGCTGTAGAGCACCCGCTCGATCGTCAGGTTCCCGGAGCACCCGACGTAGATGTCCTCTCCGGGCCAGGTGCCTGCGTGCTCGTAGATGATCGAGCGGAGGGGCGCGGGGATCGATCCGTGGAACATGGGCCACTCCCGGAGGACTGCTGCCGATTGAGGCGGCGAGGATAGCTGAGCTGGGGCAATCCGGGCTTTCCGCCCAACTCGGGGCAAGAAGCAGGCCCCCGCCGGGTGGGCGGGGGCCTGTGTGGAGCGCCGGCCAGGACTTGCACCTGGACCTCTCGACCGGAAGTCGAGCGTGCTGCATTGCACCACCAGCGCGCGGTCGGCTGCGCCGCTGCTCAGGACAGCCGATCTGTCCGGGACTATACATAGCGCCGGGATTCGGGGCGCTTATCCGCGTCCGTCCGGTGGATGGGGTGCGGATTCCGGCCGCTGGGTGGGCGTGGATACGCCTGTGGCCGCCTTTCGGCGGCCACGTGGGGAGGGAGAGTGCTCGGGGGGTTGGGCGGCTTAGACGGGCGTGGGCGCCTCGAACAGTCCAGCCTGGACCGGTGTCGGGGCGGTGGCGGGCTTCTGGGCCGTCCGGTGGGCGAGGTGCTCGGCGATCGTCCAGTTCCACCAGCGGGGCCGGTCGGTGCGGGGGCCGCCGTCGAGGAGCAGCCGGTCGGCGCGGACCTCGTGCACGGTGCCGTCAAGGATCAGCCATACCTCGCACCAGTCGCCGACGACGGTGACCATGGCGAGGTGGTGGATGTCGCCCCAGCCGGGGTGCAGGCCGCCGGGCTTGACCCACGTCCAGGTGCCCGCGCCGATGTCGCCGGGGCCGGTGGGCCGGTGCCGTGGGATCGGAGGGCGCTGGCGGCGGCGCCGGGCGGGCTTGGGCGGGTAGAAGTGGCTCGGCGGGTAGTGCGGGCGCCTGGCGGCGGCCATCTCGGCGGCCTGCCACACGACGACGTCCTTCGGGGTGTAGCAGCGCTCCCCCGTGTGCCAGTTCCTCGGGCCGCGTGTCTCGCGGTAGACGGTCTGGCCGCACGTGCACGGGTGCGACATGAGATGGTCGGCGGCTTCCGCGCACGGCCAGGCCGTGGAGCAGGCCCGGCAGGTCCAGCCGTCGGCGATGCTGGGCAGGTGCTCGTCGGGGAGTCGGAACGGGCGCATCGGGGGTCCTCTCTCTGGGCGTGGGCGAGGCCCGGGACAGGTCGTCCCGGGCCTCTGGGGGGCGTGCTGGTCAGTCGCGGTCGGCCCACCGCATCCACGGCCACAGGCCGCCGATCAGGTAGCGGCCGTCCGTGCCGGGCGTGACGGCCTCGGTGCCGTTGTCGTGCCGGTAGCGCTGGTCCCAGGTGAAGACGAGGTCGGCGCCGTTCCATTCGGCGCTCAGGCCGCACCCGGCGTTGAGGGTGTTGAGGTCGTGGGCGATGCGCTCGGCGACTTCGCGGGTGACGCTGATCGGCTCGTACGCGTTCCAGGTGTCCGGCGCGGGCCGGGCCGGGTAGGGGCCGTAGTGGCTGCCGTCGACAGTGAACAGCTCGTCGGCGGCGCTGGGCAGTTCGGTGCACACCCAGAACCGGGTCAGGCCGTGCTTGGCGTAGATCAGGGCCTCGGGCTCGTTCTCGAACCGGCGGGCGTCGTCGGGGTCGTGGCCGCACCGCTCGTGGAGGATGCCGGTGGTGACGGTGTGCCACACGGCCTCGTCAGTGCGGATCTCGTAGGGCTCGCCGCCGCCGACGTCGCGCACGCGGTAGCAGGCCGAAGTCTCCCCCTCGGCGGGCTGGACGCGCTCGAGGACCGCCGTCTTGGTCGGGGCGAGGACGAGGGTGACGCTGTCGATGATCTCGACCCGGTAGGGCGGGATGGGCTCCAGTCCGGCGGCCTTGCGCTTCTCGGCGACGCGGGCCGCGTCGATGCGGCGCCTGCGGGCGATCTCCAGGAAGGCCAGGCCGATCGCCTCGCGGCGAGAGCCGGCCGTGGACCACACCCGCCTGTCCCCGTCGACGTCGCGGACCTCCCACTCGTCCGGGTCGTCCTTGGTGCGGTAGACCGCCATCTCCTGGTTGACGACGTTGGTGTGCGCCGGGGTGTCCTCCGGGAAGGTGCCCGGGACGGTGAACAGGTAGCCGTTCTCCGCGAACGGGGTGGCCTTGGAGAAGCGGTCGGGGCCGTAGATCGCGAGGTGGACGTCGCCGGTCAGGAAGTCGTCGTTCATGGTGTGCCTCTCGGTGCGAGCGAGTGAGCTGGTTGGATGAGCCGGGCCGGGGCCGGGGAGCGCTGCCTGCTCCCCGGCCGCGGTGCCGGTCAGGGGGAGACGGTGCGCGCGATGAAGGCGAGGGCCTGGCGCAGGTCCAGGACGCCGTAGACGGTGCCGCCCGGGATGAGAGGCGTCGTGGTCGCGGCGGTGGAGGCGACGACCGCCCGCTTGAAGCCGCCCGCCGCGTAGCGGACGGCGTACCGGGTCCGGGGGGTGACGCGGACCTTGCCGTCCAGGGCGAGTTCGCCGAGGAGGACCGTGCGCTTGAGGCAGGCCGGGTGGACATGGCCGGCCGCCGCGAGGATCGCGCACGCGATGGCGAGGTCGGCGGTGCTGCCCGGCTCGCCGGTGCCCTTGAGCTGGACGTGCATCGCGCCGTCGGGCCAGGCGTAGCCCGCGTTGATGATCGCGGCGCGCACGCGGTCGGCGGTCTCGCGCATGGGCTCGCCGTCCAGGCCAAGGAGGATGAAGGAGGGGTGTTCGGCCTCGGTCAGCTTCGCCTCGACGTCGCAGACGGTGGCCTCGTGGCGAACGTGCGCGACCGCCACGGGCCAGGCGGGCGTGCTCTGGTCGGGAAGCTGGACGTCCCGGTAGTAGCGGCCTTCCTTGGACTGCTCCCATCCGGCGTCCTCCAGGCCGCCGAAGGGCAGGGCCTTGCGGAGCAGGGTCTCGACCTCGTGCACGATCTGGTCGTTGAGGAGGTGGCCGGGCCCGGCGGCGGGCCCGAACCACAGGGTCTCCTCCTGCTCGTCGCGGACCTCGAACAGCTGGGTGTCGTCGATGTCCACCGTGATGGCGGCCGCGGTGGGCAGGACGTCGCGGATGAGGCGGGCCGCGAAGTGGATCGTGTCCCGCAGGAGCACCGCGCGGGCGAGGTCGGCCTCGCGGGCGCTGGTCTCGCAGGCCCGGGTGAGCACGGTGGTCACCAGGCTCTTGGGCAGGTCCGGGCCGAGGCAGTCGGTCCGGCTGTCGGCGGTCAGCCCGTAGTCGTCCAGGCCGGACTGGCGCCGCATATCGGCCAGGAAGTTCTCAACGGCCTCGCGGGCGTTCGCGCCGTGCTCGGTCTCGACGGAGCCGAAGGCATCGGCCGCCTCGACGCCGAGTTCCTCGAGGACCGCCGCGCGCCGGGCGGGGTCGGTGGGCGCGGGGGCGGCGTCCCACAGGGTGTAGCCGGTGCCCTGGCACTGGCCGACGATGATGAACTCGCGGAGCGTGGTGGTGGTCATGCGGGCCTCCTCGGGAGGGGTGAAGGGTAGTGGGTAGTCACTATGTCCAACGCCTGACTACCTCTGGGGTTCCGGGTTGGATCCGGGTATTTCGAGGAAAAGCGCAGGTCAGAACGACAGGAGCGGCTGCTCGTCCTCCAGGATCGCTCGCGCGTAGCGCTCTGCATGGCGGGCGTTCTTGAAGTCGCCGCGCACCCAGCGGTTGAGCATGAGCTGCTGGTTCGGCTCGCTCAGCCGGGCGATGCGTCCGGCCAGACTGCGGGGCAGCTCTCCCTGCTCCAGGGCGTTCTTCGCGTTGTCGGCGAGGTTGAGCAGGCCGAGGCACCAGTCGACCCGCTCCCAGGTGGAGCTGGCGAGTGCGGCGATCTCGTGAGCGTCGTACCCGGCGGCGACCAGGACGGCGTACACCTGCCCCTCGCGCAGGGGGTTGTCCTCGTGCTTGGCGGCTTCCTGAGCGACGGCCAGGGCGAGGCTGGCGGGGATGAGCCTGTGAGCCATGCGTTCCTCCGGGGTGGGGTGTGGTGGTCCGGGTGCTCCCGGGCTGGGGGCACGCTCGGCGTGGCCGGTCGTGGCTCCAGCTCAGGGGACGGCCGCGGGGCCGTCCGGCCGGTAATCAGGGG
This sequence comes from Streptomyces sp. NPDC046881, assembly GCF_040645015.1. Taxonomy (NCBI): domain Bacteria; kingdom Bacillati; phylum Actinomycetota; class Actinomycetes; order Kitasatosporales; family Streptomycetaceae; genus Streptomyces; species Streptomyces sp. NPDC046881. The sequence goes on from NZ_JBEYXJ010000113.1 coordinate 24,678, forward strand.
GATTGGGGCTAGTGGGTAGTCACTATGTCCAACGGCTGACTACCCCTGGGGTTCCGGGTTGGATCCGGGTATGTCGAGGAAATCCTCAGGTCAGGCGGCCATCGCGTAGCGGTCGATGTCCTCGCCGGTGATGCACTCGACCAGGGCGCACAGCAAGACCTCGGCCGCGTTAGGCGTGACGGCATTGCCCAGCTGCCGGATCTGGTCCCGCTTGCTGCCCAGGATCTTGTACTCGTCCCCGAATGCCATCGCGCGCTGGATCTCCTTGGGCTGGAGCATCCGGAACAGGACCTTCGCCAGGTCGTACTCGCCGTTGGCGTCGAGGAGGCCGTACCGGTCGCGGGTGGGCAGGGCGCCGACCGGCTCGCTGGCGGGCCGGACCTGGCCATTGCCGTAGTACGGCACGAGCAGCGGGTCCGCCGCGATCAGCGACTGGTGGCCGGTGGTCGTCATGGTCCGGAACGGCTCGTCCGCGACGGTGACCATCTGGGCGGGGTCGCCGTTCGGGGTGTTGTTCCGCATGATCAGCGGGCGGGGCGCCATGACCAGGCCGTGGTGGTTGCCGCCTGCCGAGACGGTGTGGACCGGGTGGCCGATGTGCCGGGCCTTCTCCAGGTCGCCGCCGCCCCGCATGGGGACCACGAACGGCACGTAGGCGATCGCCGTCTCAAGCCGCGTCGTCTGGGTGCGCAGCGGCTCGTCCATCCGCATGGCCTCTTTACCCTCGCGGCCCTCGCACGGAATCAAGATCGGGGGCACCACCACGGCGTCGGACTCGACGGTCGTGCGGGTCGGCATCGGCTGGTTCACGCTGGCCGGGTCGTTGCGCCAGGTGCCGCCGGTCGGCACGAGGAAGGGGGCGATGCGGTCGGCGTCGGGCCGGTCGGCGAACAGCGCTTCCTGGCCGCCCTGGTCGCCTCCGGGGCGCGGCCAGTACTTCTTCACGCCCGCTCGGATGCGGGCCATCGTCTTCGGCGCGAGGCCTTCGGGGCAGTCGTCGGACTTCGGCCGGCTGCCGATCGGTGTGCCCTTGATGGACCAGTCGATGGCGGCCGCGGCGGGCAGGACGTCGGGCTGGACGATCGCGCGGCACGACTTCTTGGGGCACTTGTAGTCGTAGCTCGACCCGTAGCGGCCCATGTCCTTGCCCGGCTTGCGGAAGACCTGGAGGGCGCTGACCATCTCGTCGCAGTTCGCGCAGTACGCCTTGGGGCGCAGCCACTTGTCCCAGTCCGGGGTGCGGCCGAGGCTCTTGTGCCAGTAGGCGACGTACAGCCGGTCGCGGCTCTGCGGGGCCTTGTGGACGCTCCTCGGGTCGGCGTGCATCGAGTTCAGCGCGATGACCTTCGTGCGGTACCCCAGCTTGTGGAACTCCTTGAGCCACCGGTCCCATTCGGTCCAGGCCCTGACGTCGACCACGTTCTCGACCACGCCCGCCTTGATCAATCCGCCGCGCTCGATCACGCCGCGCAGGTAGAGGGGCACCTCTTCCATCAGTGCCCGGCTGGCTTCCTCCTCGGCGGTCGGCTCGTTGTCGTCGCCCTCCTGGTCGGCCGTCTTGAACTTCTCCTCTTCCACGTCCGCGTAGAGGCTCATCAGGTCGCCCTGCACGGCCTTGGCGAACGACCTCTTCTTGCCCTTCGCGATCGACCAGTTCGTGCACTCCGGCGAGGCCCAGAAGATGTCCGTGATCGGCCACGCCCAGACCGGCGCCTTTCGGATGTCGCCGATGTAGTGGGCGACGCCCGGGAAGTTCATCTGGTGCGTCTCGATGGCCTGCTTCCAGTGGTTCGCCGCGCGCGCCACTCGCAGGAAGGGGACGGCGTCCGCGCCCTGGCCCGACCCGCCTGCCCCGCAGAACCAATCCATGACGCTCAAGTCGCCACCGTCGTGCTTATAGGCGCGGGCTCGGAGCGGGGCGTTGGCGGCCTTGGAGGCTGCCGCCCATTGGATGGAGGTGGAGTCGATGTAGGGCATTCGCGGTCTCCCTTGCTCTCATGAGTCCGGGCGAGCCGATCGCTGTCGGCTCGCCCCGGGGCGGGTGTTGTAGGTGTTAAAAAAAAAA
>NZ_JBEYXJ010000114.1:0-2911 GCF_040645015.1 Streptomyces sp. NPDC046881
GCTGCGGGTGCGCGCGGACCGGGGCCGATCGGGGGACCCGGAGGGGTCAGGGGGCGGTCGTGAGGGGCTGGAGCGCGCTGGTGTGGGCGTCCATGCACTCGGCCGCGAGGATCGCCGCAGCGGTGTCGGCGCGCGAGGCGGCGACCACGAGCGCGCGGCCGGCGAGGGCGTGCGCGCGGCGGTGCAGGGCGGCGGGGTCGCCGGCCGCGGCCGGTGCCGCGCGCAGCGGTGCACGGCCGCCGCGCAGCCGGGCCACCTGCGCCGCGAGGCGCTCGGCCGCCGCGTCCAGGTCGGCGGACGGGGTCAGGGCGCGCAGCTCGTCGGTGACCGCGAGCAGGGCGGCGAGGTGCCCGGCGAGCTGGATGTCCAGCTCCTCCTCGCGCGACCGGTGCGGGAAGTCGGAGGAGGTGCCGGCCATCGTGCTGTGGACCGACTTGGTGCGGATCGGCTCGTACATGGGGATGGCCTCCTGTGCGCTGACAGGAAGCCATCCTAGCTTAGATTTCGTCTAAAGTTGAGCCGTGTCACGGAATGAGATCCGTCGACTACCGCTGGCTGTATCCGTCCAGGAAGTTCCCGATGCGCGTCACCGCGTCCCGGAGGTCCCCTACCGTCGGCAGGGTCACCACCCGGAAGTGGTCCGGCTCCGGCCAGTTGAAGCCCGTGCCCTGGACGACCATGATCTTTTCCTGCCGCAGCAGGTCCAGGACCAGCTGCCGGTCGTCCTTGATCTTGAAGACCGCGGGGTCCAGCCGCGGGAACAGGTACAGCGCGCCCTTGGGCCGTACGCAGCTCACCCCGGGGATCTGCGTCAGCAGCTCGTACGCCGTGTCCAGCTGCTCCTTCAGCCGCCCGCCCGGCAGCACCAGGTCCTGGATGGTCTGGCGCCCGCTGAGCGCGGCGACCACCCCGTGCTGTCCCGGCATGTTGGCGCACAGCCGCATGTTCGCCAGGATCGTCAGGCCCTCGATGTAGGAGTCGGCGTGCGCCCGCGGGCCGGAGATCGACATCCAGCCGACGCGGTAGCCGGCCACCCGGTAGGCCTTCGACATGCCGTTGAAGGTCAGCGTCAGCAGGTCCGGGGCGATCGCGGCCGTCGGGGTGTGCGTGGCGCCGTCGTAGAGGATCTTGTCGTAGATCTCGTCCGAGCAGACCAGCAGGTTGTGCCGGCGGGCGATGTCGGTCAGCCCCTTCAGCATCGCCTCGTCGTAGACCGCGCCCGTCGGGTTGTTCGGGTTGATGATGACGATCGCCTTGGTGCGGTCGGTCACCTTGCGCTCGATGTCGGCGAGGTCGGGCATCCAGTCGGACTGCTCGTCGCAGCGGTAGTGCACCGCCGTACCGCCGGAGAGGGAGACGGCCGCCGTCCACAGCGGGTAGTCCGGGGCCGGTACGAGGACCTCGTCGCCGTCGTCCAGCAGGCCCTGCATCGCCATCACGATCAGCTCGGAGACGCCGTTGCCGATGAAGACGTGCTCGACGTCCGTCTCGATGCCGATGGTCTGGTTGTGCATGACGACCGCGCGGCGGGCGGCCAGCAGGCCCTTGGCGTCGCCGTAGCCGTGCGCCGTGGAGACGTTGCGGAGGATGTCCTCCAGGATCTCCGGGGGGCACTCGAAGCCGAAGGCGGCCGGGTTGCCGGTGTTGAGCTTGAGGATGCGGTGCCCCGCCGCCTCCAGCCGCATGGCCTCTTCGAGAACCGGGCCCCGGATCTCGTAACAGACGTTGGCGAGCTTGGTCGACTGGATCACCTGCATGTCCGTGAGCTTACGGCTCGGTAACGCCTCGCGGGTCGTGTTTTCCACCACGTGAGACTCGGAGATTTGCCCGGATATTGCCTTCGGCTGTCTCAGGAGTGCCTTGCGTCCCTACAATCCGCTGGCATGTCCACGGAACGGGAGCACGAGGCGGGGGCGTACGGCATGCACGAACAGGGCGGTGCGCCCGGGGTGCGGCCGTACGTGTACCACCCGCAGCCGGCTCCGGCCCCCGCGTACGACGAGTACGCCGACCCCGCCGCCGCGCACGGCTGGCAGACCGCCTACGACGCCACGCGCGAGCTGACCCCGGTGCCGGCCGGTCCCGCGCCGCGCGAGCCCGGCGAGGGGCGGGCCGGCCGTCGGCGTGCCGCGCGGCGCTCGGGCGGCCGGCACCGGGTGGCGGTCGTCGCCGGCGTCCTCGGCGTGGCCGGGACCGTCGCGGTGATCGCCGCCCTGGCCGGCTCGGGCTCCCCGGACGGGTCCCGCCCGGCCGACGGCGGCCGGGTCGCCGGCGGCCCCAGCACCGGCAGCGGTGAGCCGGAGAGCGGCAACCCGAGCGCGGACGCGACCACCTCGGCCACCGCTGCGGTCCGCTCCGCCGCGCCCTCGCCGTCCCGCGGGGCCGCCCAGCCGTCCGGCGGTACGACCACCAGCGCCGGCCCGCAGGAACCGAGCGGCAGCCCGGCGGCCACGACGTCGGCCCCCGCCGAGCCCGCGACCTCACCCACCCCCTCGGCGCCGCCCACCAGCCCGTTCGCTTCCGGCACCTCTCGCGGCCGAGGACACGGCCACGGCACGACGAAGGGCCCACGCTGACGGTCCGACCGACCAACCTCCGCATGCGCCACGGTCCCCGCCGAGCCGACGCCCTCGGCCATCGCTGACCGAATGGACCGCGCACCGCCAAGCCCGCGCTCTCGGCACCGCCGGTCAGCCCGTCCGCGTCCGGCTGCCCCTGCGGTCGGGACTCGGCCGCGGCGCGACGAAGGGGTCGGGCTGACGGTTCGGCCGGCCAACCTCCGCATGCGTCACCGGCCCCGGCGGGCCGACGCCCTCGGCACCGCCGGCCACCGCTGACCGAACGGACCGCACACCGCTGGCCCCGCCGAGCCCGCGCTCTCGGCACCGCCGGTCAGCCCGTCCGCGTCCGG
>NZ_JBEYXJ010000114.1:3010-26733 GCF_040645015.1 Streptomyces sp. NPDC046881
GCAGCCCCTGCGGCCGGGACACGGCCGCGGCGCGACGACGGGGCCGCGCTGACGGTCCGGCCGGCCAACCTCCGCATGCGCCACCGGCCCCGCCGGGCCGACGCTCTCGGCACCGCCGGTCAGCCCGTCCGCGTCCGGCAGCCCCTGCGGCCGGGACACGGCCGCGGCGCGACGACGGGGCCGCGCTGACGGTCCGGCCGGCCAACCTCCGCATGCGCCACCGGCCCCGCCGAGCCGACGCCCTCCGCACCGCCGGTCAGCCCCCGCATGCGCCACCCCGCCGAGCCCACGCCCTCGGCCAGCGCTGCCCGAACGGACCGCACACCGGCGGCCCCGCCGAGCCCGCGCCCTCGGCACCGCCGGTCAACCCGTCCGTGTCCCGGCAGCCCCTGCGGCCGGGACACGGCCGCGCCGCGACGAAGGGTCGCGCTGACCGGCCGCAGCGGCCAACCGCCGTGTGTGCCACTGTGGTTGGCGGGGGTCGGCGTACGAGAGTGGCTGGCATGACCGAACAGGCCCGGGCCCCCGTGACGTGCTCGCCTCCGAGGAGGACCGGGAGCGGGTCGTCGAGCGTGTGCGGGGCGCCGTGGCCGACGGTCGGCTGCCGCTGGAGGAGTTGGACGGCCGGCTCACCCGGGTCCACGGCGCCCGGACGCCGGGCGAGTTACGGAGCGCGGCGCACGGGCTGCCCGAACTCGGGTCCGTGCCGCCCCGGTTCACCGCCTGGTCGATGTGGGGCGGCGGCCGGCTCGACCTGACCGAGGCTCGCTTCGCCGCCCGGGAGACGGTGATCCGGGCCGTGGTGCTGTGGGGCGGCACCGGGATCGTCGTGCCGGACGACATCGACGTCGAGGTCAGGGGCTTCGGTCTGTTCGGCGTCTTCGGCGGGCGCGGCGCGCGCCGGACGGGGCGGCCGGGTGCGCCGCGCGTCGTCGTGAAGGGGATCGCGCTGTTCGGTGCCGTCGTCGTCAAGTCGAAGCAGGAGAAGCGGTAGTAACCCCGCTCGGCACAGGGAAACCCCTATGACCCGACGAGACTCCTTGTCCCCACCCCTCCGCGCTGCCGACAATGCGCATGACAACCGAACGGGCGACCGGAAGCATTCCGGTCGCCCAAGTCGTAAGAGGGGACCCCCACATGAAGAAGCCTCTCGTCGCCGCGCTCTCCTCCCTGGCCCTGGCCGGACTGGGCGCGACCCCGGCGATAGCCGCCCCGCACACCACCGCCCCGCACACCACCAAGGCCGTCAAGGCGACCGTCGACTTCGCCGGCACCGTCTCGCTCAGCAACTGCTCCGGCTCCGTCATCCGCTTCCCCAACTCGGCCGACACCGACCCCGCGCTGGTGCTGACCAACGGCCACTGCCTGGAGACCGGCATGCCGGGCCCCGGCCAGGTCGTCACCGGCCAGTCCTCCACCCGCAGCTTCGGCCTGCTGAACTCCGCCGGCAGCAGGATCGGCACGCTGCGCGCCAACCAGGTCGTCTACTCGACCATGACGGACACGGACGTCACGATCTACCGCACTACCACCACGTACGCGGCGATCAAGAGCTCGTACGGCATCAGCCCGCTCACCGTGCAGGACACGCACCCGGTCGCCGGCACCGCCATCAAGGTGGTCTCCGGCTACTGGAAGCGCATCTACAGCTGCAACGTCGACGGCTTCGTGTACCGGCTGAAGGAGGGCGACTGGACCTTCAAGGACTCGGTCCGCTACACCTCCGCCTGCAACACCATCGGCGGCACCTCCGGCTCCCCGGTCATCGACACCGCCACGGGCAAGGTCGTCGCCGTCAACAACACCGGCAACGAGGACGGCGAGCGGTGCACGGTGAACAACCCGTGCGAGGTCGACGCGAACGGCAACGTCACCGTCCGCCAGGGCATCAACTACGCCCAGGAGATCTACAACATCCCGGCCTGCTTCACCACCGGCAACAAGCTCAACCTGAGCGCGTCCGGCTGCACCCTGCCCAAGCCGTAACCACCGTTCACAGCGGCGTACGGCGGACGGACCGGCCCGGCAGGGCGTCCGTCCGCCGCCCGTCCTCGATGACGAACCGGCCGTCGACCAGCACGTACGGGATGCCGGTCGGCAGCCGGCGCGGCTCGGCGAAGTCCGCGCCGGACGCGACCGTCCGCGGGTCGAACAGGACCAGGTCGGCCCGGTATCCCTCGCGCACCAGCCCGCGGTCCGGCAGCCGCAGCCGCGCCGCGGGCCGCGAGGTGAGGTGGGCGACGCACTCCTCCAGCGTCAGCACCCCCGTCTCCCGTACGTAGTGACCGAGATAGCGCGGGAAGGTGCCGTACGCCCGCGGGTGCGGCTTGCCGCCCTGGAGGATGCCGTCGGAACCACCGGTGTGCGCACGGTGCCGCATGATCGCGCGGACGTTCTCCTCGTGGCCGACGTGCTGGAGGACCGTCGTCCCCAGCCGGTCCGCGAGCAGCAGCCGGCGGGCCGTGGCCCAGGGCGTCTCGCCGTACGCGCCGGCCGCCTCCCGGACGGTACGGCCCACCAGTCCGGCCAGGCCCGGGTCGGTGACGCCGGAGATCTCGACCGTGTCCCACTCCACCGGCACGCCGTGGCAGCCGTCCGAACCGGTGACCTCCAGGTCGTGCCGGATCCGCTCGGCCGTCTCCGGGTCGGCGAGCCGGGCCAGGACCTCCTCCGGGCCGCCCTCGCTCGCCCAGCTCGGCAGCAGCGCGGCGAGGGTGGTGCAGCCGGGGGTGTAGGGATAGGTGTCCAGCGTGATGTCCGCGCCCGCGTCCAGGGCCCGGTCGAGCAGCGCGAGCAGCTCCGGCGCCCGTCCCTCGTTCACGCCGAAGTTCATCGTCGCGTGCGCCAGGTGCAGCGCGCAGCCCGCCTCCCCGGCCAGGGCGACCATCTCGGCGTAGGCCTCCAGCGCGCCGGCGCCGTAGGAGCGGTGGTGCGGGCAGTAGTAGCCGCCGTAGGACGCCACCACCCGGCACAGCTCGGTCAGTTCGGCGTCCCCGGCGTACATGCCGGGCGTGTACGTCAGCCCCGACGACAGCCCGACCGCGCCCTGCTCCAGCCCCTCGGCCACCAGCCGCCGCATCCGGCCCAGCTCCTCGGGGGTGGCCGCGCGGTCCTCCCAGCCGACGACGAGCGCCCGGACCGTGCCCTGCGGGATCAGGTAGGCCGCGTTCACCGCGATCCCGCGGTCGAGCCGGTCCAGGTATTCGCCGACGGTCCGCCAGTCGAAGTCGACGTCGTCGCCGTACCCGTTCCAGCCGGTGATCGCCCGGCGCACCCCCTCCAGCGTGCGGTCGTCCACCGGCGCGTACGACAGCCCGTCCTGCCCGAGAACCTCCAGCGTGACCCCCTGCGCGGCCTTCGCGCTGTGGTCGGGATCGCGCAGCAGCGCCAGGTCGGAGTGGGCGTGCATGTCGATGAAACCGGGGGACAGGACCAGGCCCTCGGCGTCGATCTCCCGTACGGCGCGCGGCCGTTGGCAGCCGGCCGCGGCGGCCTCCTGCACGATGGAGACGATCCGCCCGCCGTCGACCACCACATCGGCGCGGTACGACGGTTCGCCGCTGCCGTCGACGACGTCGGCGTCCCGGATGACCAGGTCCTCCACGCGGGCCTCCTAGAAGAACGTACGGATGTAGTCGACCACCGTGCCGTCCGCCTCGGCCACCGGGATCAGCTGCCACTTGTCGAAGGACGTGCACGGGTGGGAGAGGCCGAAGCCGATCCAGTCGCCGACCTCGACGTCCGCGCCCGGCCCGGTGCGCAGCCACAGGTGCTGGTCGGACAGGGCGGTCACCTCGATCCCGGTCGCCGGACGCTCGCCGCCGTCCCGGCGTACCACCTGCGCCACCGGGAGGTCGAGGTCGTAGGCCGCGTCCCGCTTGCCCGCGTTGACGAACGCCTCCGCCGGGGACGGCCGGGACACCACCTGCGCCCACAGCCGGAACGCCGGCTCCAGCGCGCCCTCCTCTGGCACCCGGTTGAACGGGGTCAGCCTGCTGTAGTGCACGTCGTCGTGCGAGACGTAGGCACCCGAGCGCAGCAGCTTCAGCACCGGCAGGGAGAGTTCGGGCAGGCCGGCGAAGACGTCCGCGACGGCGTCGAACCACTCGCTGCCGCCGGCGCTCACCACGATCTCGTCCGCCCCAGCGAAGCGCCCGGCCCGGTCGCACTCCACGGCGAGAGCCACCAGCCGCTCCAGCCACTCCCGCACCCGCTCCGGGGAGGCGTCCGGCACCTGCGCCTCGTACCCCGCCACACCGACCAGCCGCAGCGTCCCGGCGGCGGCCACCGCGTCGGCGACGGCCAGCGCCTCCGCCGCCGTACGCACCCCGGTCCGCGCGCCGTCGCCCGCGCCGATCTCCACCACCACGTCCACCGGGCGGGCGGCGCCGCCGAGGGCCGCGTCCATCAGCTCCACCCCGCGCACGGAGTCGACGTAGCAGACGAACCGGAACTCCGGGTCGGCGGCCAGCTCGCCCGCGATCCAGCGCAGGGCGGAGGCGTCCACCAGCTCGTTGGCGAGGAACACCCGCCGGACGCCGAACGCCCGGGCGACCCGCACCTGGTGGGGCACCGCGAGCGTGATCCCCCAGGCGCCGTGCTCCAGCTGGCGGTGGAAGAGCTGCGGGGCCATGGAGGTCTTGCCGTGCGGGGCGAAGGCCAGGCCGTGCCGGGAGGTGTACGTCTCCATCAGCGCGAGGTTGTGCTCCAGGCGCTCGGCGGACAGGGCGAGAACGGGGGTGGTGAAGCCGTCGCCGTCCCGGAAGAGGTTGCGCCGCTGGGCGGCCAGCTCGGCGACGGTGAGGCCGTCGGCGTCCGGCGGGAGGCCCTTGAAGCGGTGGTCGACGCGTTCCTCGGCGAGGCGGGCGAGGCGTTCCGCGGCCGGGCGGGCGAGCGGTTCGGTGCTCATGGAGCCCCTCTCTCGACCGTTGCACTTCTTGCAACGGTCATTGCATGCGTTGCTGACTGGTGTCTAGCATCTCGCCGAACACCGGGTCAATGAAGCGGTCACCCGGGTACCGACAGGAGCCATCATCAACGACGCTGCTTACGCCTCGGCCGTTGCGCACCCGTGGGACGTCGTGGACGTGGTGACGCTCGGCGAGTCCATGGTCACCTTCCTCCCCGGCCGGCCCGGCCGCCTCGCCGACGTCCCCTCGTTCGACCGGGCCATCGGCGGCGCCGAGTCCAACGTGGCCTGCGCTCTGGCCGCCTTCGGGCACACCGCCCGCTGGATCAGCCGGGTCGGCGCGGACGGCTTCGGCGACCACCTGGTGGAGCGGATCGCCGGGTACGGCGTCGACGTCGGCGCCGTACGCCGGGACCCCGCCCGGCCCACCGGCGTGTACTTCCGCACCGCCGGGGACCGGGGGACCGGCGCGCACGAGGTGGCGTACTACCGGGCGGGCTCGGCGGCGTCGGCGATGTCCGTGACCGACGTCGACCTCACGGCGGCCCGCGCGGCCCGCGTCCTCCACCTGACCGGCATCACGGCCGCCCTGTCGGCCGAGTGCCGCACCCTCCTCCACACCCTGACGGCCCCCGCCCCCGGACGCCCACTGGTGTCCTTCGACGTCAACTACCGGCCGGGCCTGTGGGCCGACGAAGAGGGCCCCCGACTGCTGCTGGACCTCGCCCGCCGCGCGGACATCGTGTTCGTCGGCGCCGACGAGGCCCGCGACGCATGGGGGCTGCACGGCGCGAGGGCCATCGTCCGGGCACTGCCCGAACCGGACGTCGTCGTCGTCAAACAAGGCAAGGCAGGAGCGACCGCCTTCCACAGGAACACCGACGGCCTGGAGGACGCCGACGGCACCGCGACACCGGTGCGCGCCCCCCAGTTGGACGTCGTCGCCCACGTCGGCGCAGGAGACGCCTTCGCCGCGGGGTTCCTGTCCGCGACCCTGCGCGACCTCCCCCTGAAGACACGGTTGCGCCACGGTCACCTCTTCGCCGCCGCCGCCCTCGTCACCCCGGCGGACCTCGCCCCGCCACCCGCCCGCGACCACGCCGACCGCCTCGCCGCCCTCGGCGACGACGCATGGGGGAGACTTCGACTCGGCCCCGGCTGGACGCAGGCCGAGCAGGCCCACGAGGAGGCGAACACCCCATGAGTCAGACCGTCGACCGCGCCCTGAGCATCCTGCCGCTGCTCGCCGAGGGCCCCGCCGACCTCGGCCAGGTCGCCGATCGCCTCGGCGTACACAAATCCACGGCCCTCCGCCTCCTGCGCACCCTGAACGAACACGGCCTGGTCTACCGCCAGTCCGACCAGCGCTACCGGCTCGGCGCCCGCCTCTTCGCCCTCGCCCAGGAGGCGATGGAGAACCTCGACATCCGCGAGATCGCCCACCCCCACCTGGTACGGCTCAACGAGCAGTGCGGGCACACCGTCCACCTCGCCGTCCACGAGGAGAACGAGGTCCTCTACATCGACAAGGTCGACAGCCGCTACCCGGTCCGCATGTACTCCCGGATCGGCAAACCCGTCGCGATCACCGTCGCCGCCGTGGCCAAACTGCTCCTCGCCGACCTCCCCGAACCCGAGCGCCGCGCCCTCGCCGAGCGACTCGACTACCCCCTCTACACGCCCCGTTCGACCCCCAACGCCGACGCCTTCCTGAAGGAACTGGCCACGGTGCGCGAACAGGGCTGGGCCACCGACCTCGGTGGCCACGAGGAGTCCATCAACTGCGTCGCCGCCCCCGTCCGCGGCGCCGACGGCCGCGTGGTCGCCGCCATGTCGGTGTCCGCGCCGAACGTGGTCGTCACCGCCGAGGAACTCCTCACCCTGCTCCCCCTGGTGCGCCGCACGGCGGACGCGATCAGCGGCGAGTACTCCGGAAGAACCCCAGTGAAGGACCCCACCGCATGACCGACAAGACCGCCCTCACCCCCAAGACCCACACCACCCCGCCCGCGAAGTTCTCGCACGGTGTGAAGAAGGGCAACATCCTCCAGGTCGCCGGCCAGGTCGGCTTCCTGCCGGCCGAGGAGGGCAGGCCCCCGACGCCCGCCGGCCCCTCCCTGCGCGAGCAGACCCTCCAGGCCCTCGCCAACGTCAAGGCGATCCTGGAGGAGGGCGGCGCCGGCTGGGACGACGTGATGATGATCCGCGTCTACCTCACCGACACGGCCCACTTCGCCGAGATGAACGAGATCTACAACGCCTACTTCGAGGAGCAGGGCCTCACCCAGCCGCCCGCCGCCCGCACGACGGTCTACGTCGGTCTGCCGGCCGGCCTCCTCATCGAGATCGACGCGCTCGCCGTACTGGGCTGACGTCCCCCCAGCACCCGCACTCCCCGCACGCCCCGTCCGGCGCGGCACCCTCCGGGGCGCCGTGCCGCGCTCCCCCCTGCCCGAAAGCAGCATGCATTTACGTAGAGGACCCCCGTATGTCCTTCCCCGCCCCGTCCTTCCCCACCTCCTCCTTCCCGCTCGCCGCCACCGCCCCCGCCCCGCCCCCGCACACCGGAGGCCTGCTCCTGCTCCTCGACGGCACCCCCGGCCTCCTCACGGTCGCCGCCCTCGGCATAGCCCTGCTCCTCTTCCTGATCATCAAGGCGCGGCTGCAGCCGTTCGTCGCCCTGCTCGCCGTCTCCGTGGCCGTAGGCCTGCTGGCCGGCCTCTCGGTCACCGAACTCTTCGGCACCGTGCAGCGCTCCGACGCCGTCTCCACCATCGAGTCCGGCATGGGCGGCATCCTCGGCCATGTCGCGATCATCATCGGCCTCGGCACCATGCTCGGCGCGATCCTGGAGGTCAGCGGCGGCGCCGAGGTCCTGGCCTCGCGCCTGCTCGCCCTGTTCGGCGAGCGCCGGGCCCCGCTCGCGATGGGCCTGACCGGCCTGGTCTTCGGCATCCCCGTCTTCTTCGACGTCGGCATCTTCGTCCTGGCCCCGATCGTCTACGCGGCCGCCAGACGCTCCGGCCGCTCGATCCTCCTGTACTGCCTCCCGCTCCTCGCCGGCCTCTCCATGACCCACGCCTTCCTGCCCCCGCACCCCGGCCCGGTCGCCGCCGCCGGACTGCTGCACGTCCAGCTCGGCTGGGTCATCCTCATGGGCGTCGTCTGCGGCCTGCCCGCCGTACTCGCCGCGTGGGCCTACGCCGCCTGGATCGGCCGGCGCATCTTCGTCGCCGTACCGCAGGACATGGCCGAGGCGGCCCAGGAGGCGCGGCGCGCGGTGCTGGAGGAGCAGCGCGCCCAGGGCGTGGCCCCGCAGGAGAAGCCGGTCCCGCTCGGCACGGTCCTCGCCATCATCGGTACGCCCCTGCTGCTGATCCTCGCCGCGACCTTCTCCTCGATCGCCCTGGACCCCTCTCCCGGCCGCTCGGTCCTGGAGTTCTTCGGCAGCCCCTTCGTCGCCCTGACCCTGGCCCTGCTCCTCGCCTACTACCTCCTCGGCATCCGGCGCGGCTGGTCGCGCGCCTCCCTGGAGACGGTGTCCACGTCGTCCCTCAAGCCGGTCGGCAACATCCTGCTCGTGGTCGGCGCGGGCGGGATCTTCGGCGCCGTACTCAAGGCCAGCGGGGTCGCCCAGGCGCTGTCGGACACCTTCCACGACGTGGGCCTGCCGGTGATCGTCCTGTCGTACCTGATCTCGCTCGTGCTGCGGGTCGCCCAGGGCTCGGCGACGGTGGCGATCGTGACCACGGCGGGCATCGTGGCCCCGCTGCTGACGGAGGGCCACCACTCCCAGGCCTTCGTCGCCCTGGTCATCATGGCCATCTCGGCGGGTTCCATTTTCGCCTCGCACGTCAACGACGGCGGTTTCTGGATGGTGGCCAAGTACTTCGGCATCAGCGAGCGGGACACGCTGCGGACCTGGACGGTCCTCGAATCGGTGCTGTCCCTGGCGGGGTTCGCGGTGGCGGCGGTGGTCAGCGTGTTCGTGAGCTGACTGGTTCCGGCACAGGGAAGTCGTCCATACTGCCGCCGTGGAGCAGCGCATAGGATCAGGGAGCAAGCCGTTGAAGGGCGAGCCGTTGAAGGCCGAGCCCGTGACGGGCGCCGGTTTCGACCCGGCCTTCATCCCCGGCATCACGGGGCCGACGCCTTCGGGGCCGGTCACGAAGGAGCCGGAGGACAAGGCGCCGGAGGACAAGGCGCCGGGGTCGGCGGCCGAGGAGCCGTCGGCCGAGGATCCGTCGTCCGAAGAGGCGACGGCCGAAGCGGTGACGGCCGAAGAACCGGCCCGGTCCCCGTCCCCCGAACCGGCGGACGACGAAGAGCCCGCCGGTGACGGCCCGGTCTTCGAGGCGTCCGACCGCCGGGCGAGGATAGTGGCCGACCGCAAGGGCGTCCGCCTCAGCCTGGACGAGGAGTCCTGCGAGTTCCGCTGGGACGAGATCGCCGCGGTGGAGACGGAGTCGCCCCGCTTCGGCAAGCGCTACACGATCACCGTGCACACGCCCGACCGCCGCTGGTACCCGATCGAGATCGAGGCGGCGGCCAGGGCGCGCTTCAAGGAGTGGGACGAGCAGCTCGACGCGGTGCTCGACGCCTACTTCGAGGAGGCGTAGCCGCTAACTGCAGTACTGGGCGGCCTTGCCGATCGACCGGTACATGCAGTCGGCGTTCTCCAGCAGCTGCAACACGGCGTCCTTGTTCCGGGAGGTCTCCCGCTCGATGACTTCGTCGGGCGGGTAGAACCCTCCGTCCCAACTGGACGTCGGGTACATCTCGAAGGTGTAGTCGAAGATCTTGTGCACGCCCCAGAGGTAGTCGTCGATGGACCCGTCGGTGATGTACAGGTCGCTCGCCTGCTCCGCCGTGTACCCGTTGCTGGCGGCCATCTTCTGCCCCACAGCCTTGAAGGCCGCGGCGTCGTCCGCGGTCATCCCGGTGGCGGTGTCGTTGTACGTCCACCCGAACGGCCACAGCACCAGCTCGCTGTAGGTGTGGAAGTCGATCCCGGCCTTGATCTGCTGCTTGCCCCCGACGACCCGGCTGCGCACGAAGTCGGAGACGACCTTCACCTCGGGCGCGGACTCGGCCGCGGACCCGCGGTAGGTCTCCGAGGACGTCGACCCCGACGACCCGCCGCAGCAGCCCCACTTGTAGTTCCAGTTCCGGTTGAGGTCCGTACCGACGTAGGAGGAACCGGAGTTGGGCTGCCGGTTCTTCCGCCACGACCGGTACGACCCGCTGGCGATGTCGTACTCGCCGCCGTCCGGGTTCAGATCGGGAACGATCCAGATCTCCCGGCTGTTGACGATGTTGGTGATCCGCGGGTCGGACCCGTACCCCGCGCCCAGTTCACGCAGCAGGTAGAGCGCCATCTCCACGGTCAGGTGCTCGCGCGCGTGCTGGTGAGCGGTGAACAGCACCTCGGGCTCGCCCTCGTCGGTGCCGACGTTGTCGCTGACCTTGATGGCGACGATGTCCCGGCCCTGGTACGACTTCCCGATCACCCGCTTGCTCATGATGCCCGGGTAGGCGGCCAGCCGCTGGTCGATCTCGGCGTTCATCTCGGCGTAGTTGTGGTACTTCGCGTCGGCGCTGGGGAAGTCGTAGAGCCGCGCTCCGCCCCGCTGCGGCACGTTCCCCAACGGCTGTACGTCGTACCCCATCCGCCGTAGCCGGCTGATCTGCCCGGCCCGCCCGGAGACGACGACGCTCTCCTCGTCGGCTTCGTCGACGGTGACACCGGTCGCCTGGATGGCCGTACGGGTGACGGCGTCGGTGCCCTGGTGGATCTCGTACTGCCGGACGTCATCGTCGGCGGACCCGACCCTGCGGACACTGTCGGCATGGGCATGGCCGAGACCGGCCGAGACCGGGGCGGCGAGGGCGAGGGCCAGCAGCGCGCCGAGAGCGGCGGAACGTCTGCTGCCGCGCGCGCCGGAGCCGCGGATGCGAAGTCGCATGAACTCTCCTTGTGGGGTGGAGGTGGGGTGTTCGCGTGCGACGTGCGGATGCGAACCTGAAGGGGCCTTCTTGGGGGGTCCCTGTGGGTCCGCTGTGCGGGTGGCGCTCATGGTGCGCCCTTGACATGATCAGGTCAACCATCCGTCAAGGCGCCCGACGGAAACCGGACGGAGCCGGTGGGGCGGATGGGGTCATCCGGTCGACCTACCTGCCGACGACGGCGGTGATGACATGACCAGGAGCCACCATGGCGACCGCGTCACCCGTCAGCCGGACCTCGGCGCTGTGCGGCGGATCCACAAAGTCCACCGGCCGCCCGTACCGGAGAATCCCCCCAAGGGTCACCAGCGGCGCGTCATCCCCCGTGCCCGCGTCCGGTCCCACCCCGAACCGCTGCCCCACGCGTACGACACCCCCCACGCACCGGACGACGCAGGTCATGGCCGTGGCGCCTCTGTCTGCCACCGAGTGGACCTGCAACCTCGCGTCGGCCCGGGTGACGAAGAGCCGTCCCTCGTGGTCCAGGACGATGACCCGTTCGCCCCCGTCGATGATCACCAGGTCGTCCTGGCCCGAGCAGCAGAGGTCGTCGAGCCGCGCGAGCACGGCTCGATACGCGACGCGCGCCGCCGTACGGCCGCCAGGCCAGGCCAGCCAGACATCCTGTCCCACATCCTGGACCTCCGCGAGCAGGACGCCTCTCAGCTCGTCCACGCCGAAGCCCGCGACATCGACGCGTTTCTCGGCCCGCCGGACCAACGCGGCGAGCCTGTCCGGCGATCCGCCCAACGCGTCGAGAAAGCCGCCGTACGTGCTCTCGTACGCCCCGATGGCGCCCAGTACACCCCTCAGTCGGGGAGGCACCCGACCGCTCCGGCGGAGGGCGCGGCAGCCTTCAGGGCGTCGAGGAAGGTGACGAAGGCGGGGGCGGGGAAGGTGAGGGTGGCGCGGGCGGGGGCTTTGGAGTCGCGGATGGATATGTGGGTGTCCATATCGGCGACTTCGACGCAGTCGTTGCCCTCACCTCCACCGGAGAAGGACGACTTCTTCCACGAGGTGTGGGTGGTCACCGGTCCTCACAGCTCCTTCGCCAACTTGTGGATGAGGTCGCGCGATCGCTCAGGGGACAGCGCCTGCCCCCTCACCCTACGGAACAGCCTGCGGAAGTGCTCCAGCTGTGCTTCCGAGACGATGAACGCCGTGCCGTGCGGGGCGTCGCGCACGACGGTGTCCAGCCGCGGCACCGCTCCACCCAGGTGCACCATGGCGCTTCCGGCTCCGGCGAAGTCGTCCAGGGCGAACGGGATGACCTGAACCGTGGCGTGCCCGGGGCCTGGAGCAAGGGCGCGTCCAGGACCGCCAGGAAATGACCCTCCGCATCCTGGAATGGCGCGGCATCCCGGTGCCCGACACCGTCCGGGAGCGGGTGCTGGCCTGCACGGACCTCGGCCAGCTGGAGGTCTGGGCCCAGCGCGCCGTCCACGCCACCGAGGCGACGGAGTTGTTCCCCGAGGAGTGAGCACGTGACCGTCGGGCCGCTCGCTTCTCGGCCAGTGTCGGGCTTCCACGGTCCGCGTCAAGGGCGCTACGCGTCGCCTTCGGCGATGGCCCTCCGGCCCACCCTTGACCCGGCCCGCTCCAGCCCGCTCAAGAAGCGAGCGAGCAGCCCGAAACAGCGGTGACCCAGCCCGGCACCGGGCCCTCAGGCATACCGAGCAGCACCGTGGGTGGGGGGCGCGGTCGCGCCTCGCATGGACGCCGGGAGGGCTAAGCGGCTTGCGGCCGGTGGAGGGCCGGGTGCGCGGTCGCGTCTCGCCAGCACGCCGGGTGGGCTTGGCGACCTCCGGCCAGTGGGTGGGCGCGGTCGCGCCTCGCGTGGACGCCGGGTGAGTTCGGCGGCTTGCGGGTGGGGGCGGGGGCACCCCAGCACTTCGCCAGCACGCCGAGCCGGCTTGGCGGCCAACGGCCGGTGGCGGCAGGGGTGATTGGCGGATTTGTTCCAGGGGGCGTAGGGAGAGGTGAAGGCTGGGGCCGTCCGGAGACCTCGCTGCGTGGCCCAGATCCGCCAATCACTGCCGCCCCGGAACGTTTTTCGTCGACCACGAGGCGGTTCGCCACCCTCGCTTGAACTCTTCAGGGCTGATCGAAGAAGCTGAGAACTCCGGCTGGCTAGCCACATCATCAATCGACCCCACGGGGACTTCACTCAGACCGATCTCGGCGGACTCGTGGAACTTGTCGTCCTTCAGTACCCGTCCGTCCCGATAGGCTTGGATCTTGCGTATTGGCCGAGGCGTCACAGTACGTCCGACAGAGCGGTCCGGAACTCGTCCACCTCCCGCTGAATGTACGGCGAGAGGTCGGTGAGCATGCGCACTGTCTCATTGAGGTGACGTGCCAGTTCATGCGCGTTCCGCCATACCGTTTCCGGCCGTGTCAGTACCGCCGAGAGCAAGTCGTCGTCATACCAGCCGGCTGCCGCTTCCTGTGGTGCTGTGTCCCGCAGGAAGTCCAAGGCGACGGGAAGGAGCCAACGCAGGCCGACATCCTGGGCGATCAACCGACGTAGATCCTCCACTGTGAGGTCTTTGATGGCTCGCCTCCCAACTCATGAACGCTGCGAATCAAGGTCGTGCTGTCGCCTGGAGGATCAGGCCATCGATCTCCCTCCAGTTCTTCGATCGAGCTGCTTCTGTCGACAGAAACCGAGAGCACGAGCTCCTCCGATGGTCGAAAATTTGCTGAACTTGTCCGGAGGTCGCGAAATGAGCGGACGTGCACCCGATCAGACGTACAGGAGCCGGTCCTGCACGGACAGTTTCGGAGACGCTTGGATCACTACCTCGCCCGCGCATTCACCCATGTGGAATTCAACGGAGATGTACGTTGCCGACGCAGTGGAGGAAACCGTAAGTCGCGTGGCGCCCTCACGGTAGAGGTCCAGTAATTCGTCGCCGTTGTCGCGCGTCCAGCGCACCCTGACCGATCTGGTCAATGTGTCATAGGAAAAGGCGAGCGAGTCTCCTTCGCTTCCTTGCCATGTGAGCAGGCGCGCGCCGCTCTCGTCCACGAGCGGCCATTCACCGACCTCGTTGAGAATCTCCTCGTCCTCGGGGACGATGAATTCTCTGTACACTCTTGCCTCCAGATCGGACAGTCGGCGTGGTTCGGCAGTTTAAGTCCTCGATACCATCACCCGTCAGGTCGTCATCCAGTGAGAAAGCTGTCGATATCATCTACGGAGACTTCGAGCAACGCCTCCTCCGTATAGTCCTCGATTCGGTCTACATATGGAGGATTGGCTGGGCGGCGCGTGCAAAAGGTGACGCTTGACGTGACGGTGTCATCCTCCAAGCCGCCCTCAGACATGGAGACGTACGCCAAAAGGGGGTAGTCGCTATCGCTGGGCGCGTAAGTCAAGGCAAGGCAGGCGTAAGCGATACAGCGCCTGAGTAGTCGGCTTCGCCTTTCCGGGTCGGCGGAGGGAAGATCGTAGTCCATCATGACGCGCCCGTTTACGGAAGCTTCGAGGTGAACGATGTCCTCGAAGTGGGATGCCGAGCCGCTGTATCCGTCTTGCAAGGCGGTAAGGAGGTACGCGCCATTGGCTGCCACTGTCCAGCCGCCTTCGGCGATCGCACGGTAGGCGGGGGGCACTTCGTCCCGCTGAACGTGTGGCAATTCGGTACCCATGAGGGCGGTCATTGCATTATTTTTTCTCATGAACTAGCCATCTCCTAGTACCCTCAAGCCTTTGCGAATGCCTGCGCTGAAGCTCGACAAAGCGGGCGAAGGATCCGGCTGCGGCGGCGGGACGCCGGCGGCCGGATCCCCGCT
This sequence comes from Streptomyces sp. NPDC046881, assembly GCF_040645015.1. NCBI lineage: Bacteria > Bacillati > Actinomycetota > Actinomycetes > Kitasatosporales > Streptomycetaceae > Streptomyces > Streptomyces sp. NPDC046881. The sequence continues at coordinate 17,724 of NZ_JBEYXJ010000114.1, forward strand.
CGTGACCCGTCAGGATAGTCCGGCGCGAGTCCGAGCGAGTCGGAGCGCGCATGAGGGCTGAAGACGTACGTGACGGGGTTGGGGGCCGGGGCAAGGTCTAGGGGATCCAGGGTGAGGTAGGGGCCTGTTTCCGGGACATAGTGGCGGAAGTAGTTGTAGTGAAGGCCGGTTTCCGGTGCCCTGGCCAAGGGGGCAAAATGCTGACCGCAGCCAGGGCTCTCGGCGGCAAACGGTTGGTGGTGGTCGGGGTCGGCTGGTGCGGTGGCGATCTCCATAGCTGATGACCAATCAGCGGCCGATCCGAGTTCGGCCGGTTCCCGGTGAGGCGGGTGGCCGGATACCGCCCGAGTACTGGTGCGCAGGGGCTGTTGGTGCGACAGAGCCGGTGTCGAACGCGGTGCGGCACACCAAGGGGCCGGCGGCGTTACGGGTGCGGCGCTCCCCGCAGGGGGTGGTGTGGATCGGGGCGTGGGACACAGACCCCGCGTCACCGGAGCCGCCGGTGCCGTTGGGGCAGGTGCTGGAGTCGGAGGAGGGGCGGGGCTGGGCCTGGTGACGGCCTGTGCCCAGCACTGGGGCTGGCAGTCGTCGGCGCGGTTCGGGGACAGGGGGAAGTTTGTGTGGTGTGAGCTGGGGGTGGCGTAAGAGCGGGGCCTGTACGCCACCCGGGGGGAGCAGGTGGCCGTCACCGGAACGGGATGGTGAGCCAGGGGCTGCCGGGGTCGGACATCAGGATGCGATGGGCCTCGACCATGTTCTGGTACCAGTCGCCGAACTCCTCGTCGTCGAAGTGGAGGCAGCGGCCGAGGATGTAGCCGGCGGAGAAGTCCTGCCAGGACTTGTAGGACAGGGCGGCGGCCCGGCCGGCCTGGAGGACGGCCGACTCGGCCTCTTGGAGCGTGCCGAGGCGGGCGCCCAGTCCCCACCGGGCCATCTTGGAAGCGCGGCCGAGATCCCAGGCGTCGACGGAGGAGACGTACTGGTTGCCGTCGAGCACACCGTCGGCGCGCATCCGGGCCTCGTAGCGGGTGATGCGCCCGATGAGCCGCTGTACGCCCTCGATGTGCGCCTCCACCTCGGACTGGGGACGGGGTTCGGTCTTGGTGACACCGTCCTCGCCGACCACGACCGAACCCTCGGCCCTGGCGCGGATGACGTTGGCGGCGGCCTGGCGCCAGTAGCCCGCGTCGACGTGTCCGCCGAAGTCCCGGGCGATGGTGCGGCGCAGGCCGAGGGCGAAGTCCCAGACGGAGCTGTGCTGTTCGCAGGCAAGGAGGTCACGGAGGTAGTACTGCCACTGCTCGCGGGTGGTGATGCCCCACCATTCGCGCAGCCGTTTACGCTCGCCCGGATAGCCGGTGCCGTGCCAGGCCATGCCGTTCCAGAAGGAGCCGTTGTTCACACACAGGAGCGCGCCGCAGGCGAGACCGTGGGCCACCGGGCCGTGCAGGGGGCCACCGATGCGGAGGGTACGGAGCCGCATCGACGGGTCCTGCGGCGGCACCTGCTCTCCGTACCGGGCCCAGGTCGCCGAGTGTGGTGGCGCGGAGGGTAGGAACGCCTCACAGGGGCTTCCCGGATTGACGACGATCACCGGTGGGTCCGTCGGCTGCCACACCTTGGCGAACCATTCCAGGTAGTTCCAGCCGAACACCCGGTGGGGCTCCGGCGCGGGCAGCATACCCTCGGTGTACACGGCCCAGATCCGCCCGCCGGTGACGCGCGGGTCGTACCCGAAGACGGCGTACGTCGCGCTGGGTGTGGCATCCGCCTTGTCCTTCTGTATCTCGAAGAACAGCCTGCTCTGCGCGAGCGTCGCGAAGTACGCCGCCCAGTCCTCACGCGACTTCGCCTCGAACAGCGCCTGCTCGACCTCTGACGGAGGGGTCCAGGCGGAGGGCGGGGGAGGAGGAAAACCCCCAGGCGGCGGACCGAACGACATTAGACTCCCTACCTTGTGGGGCTGTGGTTCTGGGGTGACGACGATCAGTGGCACGCCATTCAAGAGAATTCGTGAACGACCACCCAGTAATCTTCTTCCTCGACCGAGGCAGCACATAGACGGCGGCCGCCGGTCGAAACGGCCAAGCACTCGGCTGTACCCGTAACGGCGGCAATGCGTGACGGTAGTTCTCTGCCGAGCGAGTCTTTTACTCTCACCCAGCCAATCTTGCTCGCGCCGGACACCGGCGGAAGGATGAGGAACTCGCGGTCGCCGTCCTAGAGCGACACCGCCGCCGCGAAGTGATGCCATGTGAAAGCCGGCTGAGAGGCGTGCCCTTCTGGAGGCTCACACTTCAGGCCGAGCGGATCTACCCATCTGCGAGGATTGGGAACGTATGCGGCCGGGTTCGGAGCTGGGGTAAGGCCGAGAGGGGCGGAAGTGATGTAGCGGGCGTCCTCAGGATCGCTTCCGTGGTGCCGTCGGGGGCCGTGCGGCGGTTCAGGTGGCCCTCGGTCGACTACTCAAGGCGTGTTGTCACGCCGGTCGGGCCCGTGAAGCCGGTCTATGGGCGGTTCCGGAACGGCGGGTACCAGTCCCTTGGCAAGCCTTGGATTGTCTCGATCTCGGCCAGTTCATCATTTACGATCCTGAATGATGTATACGTTGCTGGATAATTCTCTGCAGACATCGCGTGTGCTCTGCTGTGGCAACGCAATTCTGCATTGTGCAGTCCCAGGAAGGTGATAGTTGAAGTGAACCCGATGGAGTCGTTCTCGAATACCTCGACAGTTTCGTTGGCGCGGTCATCTCTTACGCCTATGGTCCAGATTGTTTGCCAAGTGCCGTCGTCCAGCTGTCGAACTTCTCCCCACTCCGTTTTGCGTAGGGCTGATGCAGGGTATGGCTCTTCGTCAGGTGTCATCGAGGAGTGATCGGGCCTATCCATTGCGCCTCTCCGTTGATCGTCTCAAATGCCTCCGGGTGAAAAATTGTTTCGTCCGGTACTCCCTCACCGACCTCGCGAATTGTGACGTGGCCATGACTTACAAGTCTTTGGTATGTCTCATCTGATAGGCGCATGATAATCACGCTCGATGGGGATTGTCGATCCACTCGCAATCCCCATTCGTACGCCGATTGAAACCCGGGCGAATGCATGTCGGACACTTCGTGTGTGAAAAAGTGCCCGGGTCTGCTCATTGACCCTCCATGCGTGGCGGTCCGTCCGGCCTCCGCGCTCAGGCCGTTGTCGACGATGTTCTTCGCGAACCTCTCAGAGGTCCCATGTGCGAAATCTCGATATGGTCCGAGGCCAAGTGGGTCGCTCCAGGTGTGCGGACTGATGACATAGGCAAGCGGGTTGGGAGCTGGGTTGAGGCCTAGCGGATCAGGAGACGTGTAGCGGGCGGCTTCGGGGTCGTAGTGGCGGAAGTAGTTGTAGTGCAGGCCTGTTTCGGGGTCGTAGTACTGGCCTGGGAAGCGTAGGGGGGTGTAGGCCGTACTGTTCGCTGCCCATGCTGTTGTTCCCCACAAGGTGCTACGGGTGTGCCAGGCGATTTCGCCCTGCTCGTCCACCAGCTCGTTTGGGGTGCCGACCAGGTCGGTGATGATGGCGAAGAAGCGGGAGTCGATTTCCTGCTGGGGGGCGTCGGCCCGGGTGATGCGTTCCGTCTGGGCCAGGGGGCGCAGGCCCTGGTGGTCCCAGGTGAGGGTGACCGGGTGGGGGAGGGCTGGAGACGTTGTCGTCTGCTCGCAGAGTGTGGTGCCGTCCCAGGTGAAGGTCACCCGTTCCAGGACCGTCTCGCCGTCCTCCGCCAGGCGCAGTTTCGCCGTGCGGCGGCCCAGGGGATCGTACGCGTAGTGCCAGCGGGTGCCGTCGGGGGTCGTCACCGCGGTGAGGCGGTCCTCGTCGTCCCATTCGTAGCGCCAGGTGTCCGGTTTGCGGGACAGGCGGGTCTTCTGGCGGAGGGTGATGCGGCCCAGGGCGTCGTGTTCGTAGCGGACGTTGCCGGCTCGAGTGATGCGGGTGCCCGCGTATGCGCGCGGGCCCCTTGCCTCTGCGCCCGGGTGGTTCGAGGGCCAGGACGCCTCGGTCTGGTTGCCTGCCTCGTCGTAGGCGTACCGCTCTGTCCAGCCGGCGGCGTGGACCCCTGTGACCCGGCCGGTCGCGTCGAGGTCGAAGCGGCGGGTGCCGGTCAGGTGGTCGTCGATGCCGATCAGGTTGCCGTCGGCCCGGTAGGTGTAGCTCCGGTGCTGGATGCGGTGGCCTCGCGCGCCGGTCACCGACTGGGTCGTCAGGCGGCCCGATACGTCGAAGGTGTGCTCCAGCCTGACCGTCCCGGCGAGGTGGCGGGTCAGCTCACGGCCTGCCTCGTCGTAGGTGAAGTCGATCGTTCGGCCGGAGGCGACCATGCCCGTTCGGCGGCCCGCCGCGTCGTACGACCATGTCGTCCTGGCCCCGGTCGGAGTGGTGCGGCCCGTTCGGCGGCCCAGGGCGTCGTAGGTGTACGTCACCGTGCGGCCGTCGACCGTTTCCGAGTGCAGGCGGCCGTAGCGGTCTCGCAGCAGGGTCAGTGTTGTGCCATCGGGGCCCACGGCCTGTGCCAGTTGGTCGGTCAGGTCGTAGGCGTAGGTCGTGTTCCTGCCGTTCGTGCTCTTGCGGAGCACCTGGCCGAGTTCGTTGCGCGCGAAGGACGTCACCTTGCCGAGCGCGTTGCGCCGCGAGGCCAGGCGGCCCGCCGCGTCGTACGCGTACTCCAGAGCGCGGTCGTCGAAGTCCGTCTCACGTACCAGGCGGCCGGCCGCGTCGTACTCGTACGTCCAGGTCAGGCCGTGCGGGTTCGTGACCGCCGTCAGGCGTAGTTCGGTGTCGTGCGCGAATGTGTAGCGGACCCCGTCCGGGGTCGTGCGGGCCGTCAGCAGGTCGAAATGGGTGTACTCGAAGCGGCTGACCCCGCCCAGGGGGTTCGTGTGGCTCGTGCAGTTGCCCTCGCCGTCGTACGTCCACGTCTCCGTGGTGCCGTCGGGGGCCGTGCGGCGGGTCAGCCGGCCTTCGAGGGACCATTCCAGGTGGGTCGTGGCGCCCGTCGGATCCGTGATCGCGGTAGGCAGGCCGAGGGCGTTGCGTTCGTAGCGTGTGGTCGCGCCCAGCGGATCCGTCACCTCCACCGGGAGGCCCGCGCGGTCGCAGACGACCGTCGTGGTAGCGCCCAGCGGGTCCGTCATCGACGTGAGGTGGCCGGCCTCCGTGTACGTGAAGCGGGTCGTCTGGCCGGCCGGGTCCGTAACCGAGGTGCGGTTGCCCCGGCCGTCGTACGTCTGGCGGATCACCGTGCCGTCCGGGTTCACCACCTTCACCGGCAAGCCCAGGTCGTTGTACTCCGCCCGCGCCTCGCGGCCGTCCGGGCGGACCACTCGTGTGAGATTTCCCGACTCGTCGTACTCGAACGTGGTCGTGTGGCCCAGGGGGTCCGTCGTGGACAGCAGGCGGTTGTAACGGTCGCGGACGTAGCGTGTCGTCGCGCCCAGCGGGTCGGTCTCCGCCACCACCTGCCACGCGTCGTTCACCAGGTAGCGGCGGGTGTGGCCCTCACCGGTCGTTGCCGTCGTGGTGCGCAGGCCCGTCGTCGGGTCCGGGTCCTCGTACGTCAGGTGGAGGGCCATGTGGCCTTCTGCGCCGCCCTCGGTGATGCAGCGGTCCTGGTCGTCGTACTCGTAGGTGTAGCTGCGGTCGTTCGTGTCCGTCCAAGACGTGATCCGGCCCCGCTCGTCGTACGTGAAGCGCAGCGGCAGGCCGGAGGAGTTGATGACCTCCGTGAGGTTGCCGTCCGTGTAGCCGAAGCGCTTCAGCTCCTCGCCGGTGGCGGCCAGGTGGTATGCCGTGACGCGGCCCGGCTCCGTCGTGATGCGGACGCCCTGGCCGGCACTCGTATGGACGCTCAGGGGAGTGCCTTCGGTGTCGTATTCGAAGGTGATCCAGTTGCCGTTGCGGTCGTCGATCTGTTCCAGGACCGCGAGGTCGGGGCCTCGGTCGGCGAAGTGCCAGGTGCGGCGGCTTTGGGGGTCGGTGATCGTGTAGCCGCCGTCGACCCGGTCCAGGGGGAGGCGGGGGCCGTGGCTGGGCAGGGTGGGTACGCCGGGGGCGGGGTGGGGGTAGGACAGGAGGAGGCCGTCCTCCGTGACGTAGACGACTCCCTCCGCGTCGATCTCCAGGCGCTGGTCCAGGGTGGATGACCAGGACGGGCCGAACCAGCGGCCCAGGTGGTAGCCCGACTCGACACGACGGGCGAGGACCAGGGGGAGTGCGCCGGGGAGGGTGACGTCCGTCTGTGGCAGGTACATCTTGCCGGTGGCGAGGTCGATCGGGTCGGTGCCCTTGCTTTCCACCGATTCGCCGGTACGGGAAGGCTGCGCGGGATCCTCGTTCACCCGGTTCCTGGCCGACTTCCCGGCCGCGCCCTCCGCTCCCGCCCGAGCTTCCCGACCGGCAGCCGCTTCCGCCGCACGCCGGGTGAGCCCCGTCTCCGCAGCCTTCCGCGCCAGTCCCGCTTCCACGCCGAGGCCGTCGGTGCCCAGGAACTGGGGGACCATGCGGCCGCCGAACTCGGACGGGTCCTTGCGGAACTCGTCCCACATGGTCTTGGCGGTGCGTTCGGGGTGGGCGGCGGTCGAGGTCAGGCCGGAGAGCGTCATGCTGACGTTCTGCATGTAGGCGGCCGGGTGGGTGAGGTTGTAGGGGTCCATCGGGTCCAGGCCGCGGACGAAGGTGACCAGGCCGGCCGTGCCCTTGGCGACGCCGCCGGCGAAGTGGGTGATCTCGATGCCGGTGGAGAGCGCGCCGTCCTTCAGGTCGCCCTTGAGGCGGTCCAGGGGCGGGGGCTCGGCCGGGGCGTGCGCGAGCGCCGCCTTCACCTTGCCCTGCGCCTCGGAGGCGGCGGTGTTGCGCTGTTTGCGGGCCTCGGCGAGTTTGTGCTGGGCGGCCTGGACGGTGGCCTTGCCCGGGTCGTGGAACTTCCCCGGATCCGGGCCGGGGTCCTCACCCGCCTGCACCTTCGCCTTGTACGTCTCGACCTTGTCCGTGTACGTGGCGAACGCCGCCTTGGACGCCTTCTCGCCCTTCTTGTAGAGCTCTACGGCCTCCTTCGCCTGGCCCTGCGCCCACTTCACGGTGTCGGCGTACGACTCCAGCGCCTCCGCCGCGCTCTTGCAGGCCTCGGCCGCCTGCGCCCACTTGGCGGGGTGCACGCCGAACTTCTCCCGGAAGGCGTCACCACCCTCGCCCTTCCAGCCGGAGGAGTCGACCTTCTTCAGCCCCGCGCTGACCTTGTCGAACGCGCCGTGGAAGTCCCGCAGGTGCTTGGCGCTCTCCCGGATCTTCCCCGGGTCACCGTGGACGAGCTCGTTCGCTTCCTCGGTCTGGCCGAGCTGCTGCTCGCCGGGTGTCGCGCCGAGGTCGGAGGCGACGCCGTCGCCCCAGTCCTCCACCACGTCGGCCCACTTGTGCAGGCCGACATCGTCCAGTTTGTCGCCGACCTTGTCCGTGGCCCAGTCGACGCCCTCGCCGAGCTTCTTCTTGCCCTTGTCGTACAGGTCCTCGGCACCGCCCAGGACCGCATTGGTCACATCCCCGATTCCCATCAGCGCTCAACCCCCCGCCGCTGACCGTCCCCGTCCCCGTCCCCGAGCGCCTCGCGCAGATCACCCACGCCCATACCCGGCACCGGCCCGATGGTGTGCGAGGTCATCACGTCGTCCGCGGCCGTCTTCCAGCCCTGCTTGCTGTTGGCCCAGGCCTCGTCGAAGGACTCCTTGCTGTAGTCCACATCCCCGCCGTACGCACCGGACTTGGCGATGTCGCCGTAGCCCATCTTCTCCACGTCCTCCTCGGAGGCGTACGGGTTGCCGATCGCCGCGTTCTCGACCACCTTGACCGTGCCCTCGACGTACTTGTCGGTCTCGTAGTACGTCCCCGCCGCCAGCCCCGTCTTCTCCGCGAACCCGTTGCCCTCGGCGATCAGCGACCGGACCCCCCACTCCCAGCGCTCGCAGAACGACGTGAACTCACCCGTCAGGCCCTCATGACCCAACTCCAGACCCGACAACGCGATCTCACCAAAACCCCGCCCCGCCCCGGACGAGCCGAAACCACCCAGCTCCTTCAACTCACCCAGCGCATCGGTCAACCCCTTGGCGATCAGAGCCAGCCCCTGCGTCGCCAGATCCTTACCGGTCACCGCTCATCCCCCGTCCCGCTCTCCACATCCACCGCCACCGCATCCGGCACGATCCCCCGCACCGGAGGGAAGACCATCCCGTCCTCACCGTCCGCACAGTCCAGCGCCACCCCGCACGGCACCCCCACCGCCGGCACCACCGCATCCAGCAGCCGCGCACCCAGCCACCGCTGATACGTCCACTCCCGCGCACCCTCACCCCGCGCCAGCGCGAAACGGGCCAGGGCGTGCTCGTCGGAGAACGCGTAAATCCAGCGGACACCGCCGAAATCACCCGTCAGCGGGACGTCGTCCTCGTCCACCGGCACCAGCACCGCCGTACGCCGGAACTCGCCCAGCAGGACGGCGAACTCCCGGCGTCTGTGGTCGGGATCGCCCGTGGGCTCCGGTTGATGCTCCGGCATCGCGACGTCCACGTAGTCGTACAGCCGTGACCTGCGGACATTCCCCGTCGAGTAGGCGTCGCCCCCGTGTTCAGCCATGTCCGGGATCATCACACCGACCTGTTGCCAAGGGCAAAAGGGATATCGGCGCACCGCTCAAGTTCGGCCGCCGCACACACCGCAGCGCCCGGACCGAGACGGTCCGGGCGCTGGACGGCAGGAGTTCAGGTCAGGTCACGGCAGCGCGTGCACGTGTGCCCCCACCGGGTTCGACCAGGCGTTGCCCGAGGCCGTGTCCCAGTTGGTGGACCAGGTCCTCGCGCCGCGGAGGGCCGGGTAGGTCTTGGAGGGCTTGAAGGCGCCGCAGTTCGTGCCGGCCGTCAGGTCCAGTCGGCGAAACCCGACCGGAAGCCCGCGTTCTTCCACCGGGCTCCCTGTGTCGTCCGCAC
>NZ_JBEYXJ010000115.1:0-26488 GCF_040645015.1 Streptomyces sp. NPDC046881
GGCTCCCGGCCCCCCACCGCCGGCCCCCCCCCCCCCCCGGGCGGCGCCCCCCCCCCCGACGGTGGCGTGTCGGGCGGTCAGGCCTCGTCCCGGCGCAGGGACGGCTTGAGCTCCTTCAGGCGGCCCAGCAGTCCGTTGACGAACGAGGGCGACTCGTCGGTCGAGAACTCCTTCGCCAGCTGCACCATCTCGTCCAGGACGACGGCGTCCGGGGTCTCGTCGACCCAGATCAGCTCGTACGCGCCCAGCCGCAGGATGTTGCGGTCCACGACCGGCATACGGTCGAGCGTCCAGCCGACCGCGTACTGGGCGATCAGCTCGTCGATCCGCTTCGCGCGCACGGCGTAGCCCTCGACCAGCTGCATCGTGTACTCGCTGACCGGCGGCTGCCGGGTGTCGGACCGGGAGAGCCGGATCCAGTCCGCGAGGACCGTCAGGACGTCGGCGCCGCGCTGGTCGCCCTCGAAGAGGATCTGGAAGGCGCGCTTGCGGGCCGTGTTGCGGGCAGCCACGGTTAGCTGTTCACCCGGCCGAGGTAGTCGCTGGTGCGGGTGTCGACCTTGATCTTCTCACCGGTGGTGATGAAGAGCGGAACCTGGATCTGGTGGCCGGTCTCCAGGACGGCGGGCTTGGTGCCGCCGGTGGAGCGGTCGCCCTGGACGCCCGGCTCGGTCTCCTGGACGGTCAGCTCGACGGCGGCCGGCAGCTCGACGAAGAGCACCTCGCCCTCGTGCTGCGCGACGGTGGCCGTGAAGCCCTCGATGAGGAAGTTGGCGGCGTCGCCGACGGCCTTGCGGTCGACCATCAGCTGGTCGTAGGTCTCCATGTCCATGAAGACGAAGTACTCGCCGTCCATGTACGAGAACTGCATGTCGCGCTTGTCGACAGTGGCCGTCTCGACCTTGACACCGGCGTTGAAGGTCTTGTCGACGACCTTGCCGGAGAGCACGTTCTTGAGCTTGGTGCGCACGAAGGCGGGGCCCTTGCCGGGCTTGACGTGCTGGAACTCGACGACGGACCAGAGCTGGCCGCCTTCGAGCTTGAGCACCAGGCCGTTCTTGAGGTCGTTCGTGGAAGCCACGGTTGCGGAATCTCCTGGACTGACGTGGACGACCCCGGGGCACGCACTCCTACAGCGCGAGCAGCTCCTTGGTCGTGATGGTGAGTAGCTCGGGTCCGCCGTCCGCCTCGGGGCGCACGACGAGCGTGTCATCGATCCGGACGCCGCCCCGGCCCGGGAGGTGGACCCCCGGTTCGACGGTGACCGGCACGCAAGCGTCCAGTTTACCCATGGCTGAGGGAGCCAACTGCGGGTCCTCGTCGATTTCGAGTCCGACACCGTGGCCGGTCAGCGGTGGCAGGGCCTCCGCATAGCCCGCGGAGTCGAGCACCTGGCGGGCCGCCCGGTCGACGTCACGGTAGGCGGCGCCGGGGGCCAGGGCCTCGCGTCCGGCGCGCTGAGCGGCGAAGACGAGGTCGTAGAGCTGGATCTGCCAGTCCGCGGGCGAGGTGCCGATGACGAAGGTACGGCCGATCTCGCAGCGGTAGCCCCGGTAGGTGGCACCCAGGCACACGGAGAGGAAGTCGCCCTCCTCCACGCGCCGGTCGGTGGGGCGGTGGCCGCGGCGGCCGGCGTGCGGTCCGGTGGCCACCGAGGTGGAGAAGGCCGGGCCGTCGGCACCGTGGTCGACCAGGCGCCGTTCCAGCTCCAGGGCGAGGTGCCGTTCGGTGCGGCCGACCAGGATGGACTCCAGCAGCTCGCCGAGGGCCTGGTCGGCGATCTCGGCGCCGATGCGCAGGCAGGAGATCTCCTCCTCGTCCTTGACCACCCTGAGCTGTTCGACGGCTCCACCGAGGTCGGTGAGGCGGAGCTTCGGGGCGACGGAGGCGATGGCCCGGTGCCGGGCGACGGTGAGGTGGTGTTCCTCGACCGCCAGGGAGTCGGCGTCCTGACCGGCGGCGATGCCGGCCGCCGCGACGGCGGGGTCACCGTCGTCCGTCGGGAGGACGTGCAGGCGCAGGTTCTCGTCCGGCCGGCCCTCGTGGGGGCGGTCGTCCGGCGGACCGGCGCAGACCAGGAGATCCTCGCGCCCGCCGAGCAGCAGGACGGCGCCCTGCGGGGCTGCGGCGGCGAGGTAGCGGACGTTGGCCGGGCGGGTGACGAGCGCTGCCGCGGTGCCGGCCGCGTTGACGTGGTCCCTCAGCCGGGATCGGCGGTTCGCGTACACCTCTGACATGAGATGAGCGTAGGAGTTTTGTGCGGTTTGTGCCGATTCGTAGGGGCCGAGTGGGGCTGCGGAGCAGGTGGGAGGCGGTGTGGGCGGACAGGGGGTTCGGGGGACGGCGGTACGGGAGGGGGAGGCGGGCGCGGTCGGGGTGGTGCGGTCACCAGCTCGGTGGGCTCGCGATCGCTCGGGCCAGGACCTCGTCCAGTACGCGGGCCGTGCCGGGGACGTCCAGCTGGGAGTTGTCGATGATCGGGAGGCCCGAGCCGTACCAGCCGGCCATGCGGCCGTGGATGCGGGCCACCTCCTCGTCGGTGAGGCGGCGGTTGCCGGTGCGTTCGGCGTTGCGTTCCAGGACGATGTCCAGGCCCGGCAGGAGGACCACCGGGAGCAGGCCCGGACCCACGTGCCGCTTCCAGCCGCCCAGGCCCACGACCGGGCGGTCCGGGAAGACGGCGTCGTCCAGGATGCAGGAGATGCCGTTGGCGAGGAAGTTGCGGGCGGCGAAGCCGCAGGTGCGGCGGGCCAGGCGGTACTGGGCCTCGGAGTGGTCGTTCCAGCCGGACTGGGGGTCGGCGAAGCCCGAGCGGACCCATTCGCGGACGTCGTCCAGGCTGATGTGGGCCGTGGGGACCCGGCGGTGGTCCGCCCAGTACTTGGCGACGCTGGTCTTGCCCGCGCCGGCCGGGCCGATGAGGAGGACGGCGAGGGTGGTGGCCGTCGGGTCCGGTGCCGTGGCCGCGGCGGGGGGCGCGCCGACCGGGCCGCCGGGTGGCAGCGGGACGTGCCCGGTGCTATCGGGGGCCGGCGCGCCGCAGGCGTGCTGCGGCGGCGGCATCTGCCCGGAGGGGGCCGGGGGCTGCTGCGGGGCGGGCGGCACGGGGCCCGACGGCGCCGGGAAGCCCGGCACCTGAGGCGGCGGGGGAACGGGGGCGGACCCCTGGGAGGTGCCCGGGTGCGCACCCGGGTGGTGTGCGGCCGGCGCCCAGCCGGCGTGCGGTCCCTGCCCCGGCTGGTGGGGCGGCGGCAGCGGAGACCCCACTGCGTGCTGCATCCGTTGCCACTCCGTCTCGTACAGGCGATGCGTGCCGGCAGCGGGGCGTGCCCCGCTCCTTACCGAACGGTACCGTCCCCGGCCGTCGTTTGGTGAAACGGCCGGGGGCGGCCCGAAGTGCCCGGTGGGCGAGGGAGATCGGACGCGGGGGAAACGGTTTCGGACGTACGGGAGTTACCGGCCGAGTCCGGGAGTCACCGCCCGAGTCCGGGGGTCACTGGCCGACCTCGCCGTAGGCGGCGAGGAGGACGGCCGGGTCCGGGCCCTCCAGGACGGTCGGCCTGGCCAGGCCGTCCAGGACGATGAAGCGCAGCAGGTCGCCGCGGGACTTCTTGTCGACCCTCATCGTCTCCAGCAGCTTGGGCCACTGGTCGTAGCGGTAGTGCAGCGGCAGCCCGACGGACTCCAGGACGGTGCGGTGGCGGTCGGCCGTCGCATCGTCCAGACGGCCCGCCAGGCGGCCCAGTTCGGCGGCGAAGTGCATGCCGACCGCGACGGCCGCTCCGTGCCGCCACTTGTACCGCTCGTTCTTCTCGATCGCGTGGCCGAGCGTGTGGCCGTAGTTGAGGATCTCCCGCAGGCCCGACTCCTTCAGGTCCGAGGAGACGACCTCCGCCTTGACCCGGATGGACCGCTCGATCAGCTCGGCCGTGTGCGGGCCCGCCGGGGTGCGGGCGGCCTCGGGGTCGGCCTCGATCAGGTCCAGGATCGCCGGGTCGGCGATGAACCCCGCCTTGATGACCTCGGCCAGACCGGAGACGTAGTCGTTCACCGGCAGGGAGTCCAGCGCCGCCAGATCGCACAGCACGCCGGCCGGCGGGTGGAAGGAGCCGACCAGGTTCTTGCCCTCGGCGGTGTTGATGCCGGTCTTGCCGCCGACCGCCGCGTCCACCATGGCCAGCACGGTGGTCGGGACGGCGATCCAGCGCACCCCGCGCAGCCAGGTCGCGGCGACGAACCCGGCCAGGTCCGTGGTCGAGCCGCCGCCGACCCCGACGATGGCGTCGGTACGGGTGAAACCGCACTGGCCGAGCGCCTTCCAGCAGTAGGCGGCGACCTCGGCGGTCTTGGCCTCCTCGGCGTTGGGCACCTGGATGGCGACGGCCTCGTAGCCCTGCTCGGCCAGGTCGGCGCGCAGCGCCTCACCGGTCTCGGCCAGCGCCTCCGGGTGGATCACGGCGACCCGCTTGGCCTGTTCACCGATCAGCCCGGCCAGCTCGCCCAGCAGCTGCCGGCCCACCAGCACCTCGTACGGGTCGGTGCCCGCGGTGCCGGCGACCGGGATCCGGGTGAGTGCCTCGCTCATACCTGCTTCAACTCCAGTGCGTCCCAGGCCGCCTGCGTGACCTCTTCGGGCGTGCGGCCGTCCGTCGCCACGACGGCGGTGGCGACCTCCTCGTACAGGTGCCGGCGCGCCTCCATCAGCTCCCGCCACTGCTTGCGCGGGTTGACCGCGAGCAGCGGGCGGGCCACGTTCAGGCCGGTGCGCCGGACGGCCTCCTCGACCTCCATCGACAGGTAGATCACCCGGTGCCCGGCCAGCAGCGCCCGGGTGTCCGGGTCGAGGACCGCCCCGCCGCCGAGTGCGACGACACCCGGGTGCTCGGTGAGCGCGGCCCGTACGGCGGCCTTCTCCAGCGCGCGGAAGGCCGCCTCACCCTCGTCCACGAAGATCTCGGCGATCGTGCGGCCCTCGGCCGTCACGATGTCCTCGTCGGTGTCCCGGTAGCCGACGCCGAGGCGCTCGGCGAGCAGCTGTCCGACGGTGGACTTGCCCACGCCCATCGGACCCACCAGGACGACCGCAGGCATGCCGCTCACCTGATCGCCAGGCTGTCGAGGTACGACGTCACGTTGCGGCGGGTCTCCGGCACGGAGTCACCGCCGAACTTCTCGGCGACCGCGTCCGCGAGGACGAGCGCCACCATGGCCTCGGCGACGATGCCGGCCGCCGGGACGGCGGAGACGTCGGAGCGCTGGTGGTGGGCCTGGGCGGGCTCGCCGGTGCTGACGTCCACGGTCTGCAGGGCGCGCGGCACGGTGGCGATCGGCTTCATCGCGGCCCGCACCCGCAGCAGCTCACCGGTGCTGAGGCCGCCCTCGGTGCCGCCGGAGCGGCCGGAGACGCGCCGGATGCCCTCCGGCGTGCTGACGATCTCGTCGTGTGCCTGGGAGCCGGGCACCCGGGCCAGCTCGAAGCCGTCGCCGATCTCGACGCCCTTGATCGCCTGGATGCCCATGAGCGCGCCGGCGAGACGGGCGTCCAGCTTGCGGTCCCAGTGCACGTGCGAGCCGAGGCCGACCGGAACGCCGTAGGCCAGCACCTCGACCACGCCGCCCAGGGTGTCGCCGTCCTTGTGGGCCTGGTCGATCTCGGCGACCATCGCCTTCGAGGCGTCCGCGTCGAGGCAGCGCAGCGGGTCCGCGTCGAGCTTCTCGACATCGGCCGGAGTGGGGTAGACGCCCTGCGGGGCCTTCACGGAGCACAGCTCGACCACGTGGGAGACGATCTCGATGCCGGCGGTCTCCTTCAGGTACGACCGGGCGACCGCGCCCAGCGCGACCCGGGCCGCCGTCTCCCGCGCCGAGGCGCGCTCCAGGATCGGCCGGGCCTCGTCGAAGCCGTACTTCTGCATGCCCGCCAGGTCGGCGTGGCCGGGGCGGGGGCGGGTCAGCGGCGCGTTGCGGGCCAGCCCCGCGAGCACCTCGGGGTCGACCGGGTCGGCCGCCATGACCTGTTCCCACTTCGGCCACTCGGTGTTGCCCACCATGATCGCCACCGGCGAGCCGAGGGTGAGGCCGTGCCGGACACCGCCCAGGAAGGTGACCTCGTCCCGCTCGAACTTCATGCGGGCACCGCGGCCATAGCCGAGCCGCCGCCGCGCCAGGTGGTCCGCCACCATGTCCGTGGTGATCGGCACGCCGGCGGGAAGACCCTCCAGCGTCGCGACAAGTGCGGGACCGTGGGACTCCCCCGCGGTCAGCCAACGCAGCCTGCTCAACGGTGCTCCTCAGTGCTCGCGCCCGGTACTGCCCTGCGCACGCGCGTCCTCGCGTGCGGTGACGGCGCCACCGGGTGCGCGACCCCGGTACGCCACCTCCGATCCTCCCACGTCCGGGGGCGGGAACCGGCCGCCGGTCCAGCAGGCGGACGCGTGCGCAGGCGTCAGCGGGCCGCGAGCGCCTTCTCGCCGGCGTGCCGCATGGCCTCCAGCGGGCCCGGGACGCGCCCGGTCATCTGCTCGAACTGGAGTACTGCCTGGTGGACCAGCAGGTCCAGGCCGCTGACCACGGCGCCGCCGAACATGGACCAGCGGGCCGCCAGTTCGGTGGGCCAGGGCTCGTAGAGCACGTCGAAGAGGGTGGCGGGGCGTTCGGGCACGGCGGTGGCGAGGGCGTCGGTGGTGCCGGCGGGCGTGGTGGCGATCACCAGCGGGGCGCGCAGCGCCTCGGCCGCGTCCGACCAGTCCGCCGTACGGACCTCCACGTCGAGCCGTTCGCCCCACTCCCGCATCTCGGCGGCGCGGGCCTCGCTGCGGACGTAGGCGACGACCTCCCCGGTGCAGACCCGGGCCAGCGCG
Source organism: Streptomyces sp. NPDC046881 (assembly GCF_040645015.1). NCBI lineage: Bacteria > Bacillati > Actinomycetota > Actinomycetes > Kitasatosporales > Streptomycetaceae > Streptomyces > Streptomyces sp. NPDC046881. Next base: position 6,861 of record NZ_JBEYXJ010000115.1, read on the forward strand.
GCGAGCGCGGAGGAGGCGGTGGCGCCGGCGCCGAGGATCGCGGCGGAGTCGACCTGTTCGATGCCGTGCTCGCGCAGGGCGGCCACCATGCCCGGGATGTCGGTGTTGTCGCCGAGCCGGCGTCCGTCCTCGGTGAGGACGAGCGTGTTGACGGCGTCGACCGAGGCTGCGGTGTCGCTGATCTCGTCGAGCAGCGGGATGACCGCCCGCTTCAGCGGCATGGTCAGCGACAGCCCGGCCCACTCGGGCCCGAGCCGGTCCAGGAAGCCGGGCAAGGCGGCCTCGTCGACGTCGAAGCTGTCGTACGACCAACCGGTGAGCCCGGCCGCCTCGTACGCGGCCCGGTGCAGCACCGGGGAGAGGGAGTGGGCGATCGGCGAACCGAGCACGGCGGCACGACGGCCGTCAACTGCCTTCGATGTCATGGAGAGCTACCCTCGGATTCCACGGATTCAGGTTACCTTGACCGGCCTTCCGCCTCTCCTGATGCAGGTTGGTGAGTCGCGCCAATCAGTTGGCGAGTGCCCTTCGCAGGAGCTCGTCGAGCTTACGGATGAGCGGAGGCGCCAGCGACGGACTGGCGAGTCCACTGGATCCGCCAGAAAGTCACGCCTGCCGCTTGGCAATACACCCAACCGCACAACACGGCGCGACGGCCAGCGGACTTGCAAAGCGAGTCGGCTGGCCGTCGAGTTCAGAAGCTAAGCCTTGTCAGGCCTGCTGACGCAGGTACTCTCATTCACCTTGCCTGCATTACCGGTGCAAGCCTCCAGACGACCGTTGATCATACATGCAGCCTTGATTGTGATCAAACAAGTGCGCACTGGGACGTTCATGCCCGTCAGTCGGGCATCTTGGTGCGCTCGGACAACCGGGAAACGAGCGAGACCGCTGGTCAGGGAGTCCGCGACCCACATGCCATACAGCTACAGGCCACGGCCAGGGACCGGGATGACCTACTCGACTGCTTGGAGGAGAGTGAGGCTGGCCTGAACCAGCCTCCTCCTGGCCGAGCGCACCTAGTCCCTCAGTGCAGTGAGTGGCCGCGCTGCCATCAGTTCTTTTTCCTCGCCGCGTTCCACTCGTCGACTAGCTTCTCGTGGTCCGCGAGCGTCTTCGTGAACTTGCTGGTCTTGCCGTCCATCGAGATGAAGTAGTACCAGCCGTCGTGAGTCGGGTTGAGCGCACCCCTGAGCGCCTCCTCGCCAGGGTTGTCGATAGGTCCGGGCGGCAACCCCTTGGAGAAGTAGGTGTTGTACGGGTTGCCGTACCTACGCAGCTCGGCGATGCTCAGATCGAGCTTGCTCTGATTCTTCACGTAGTTGTAGGTGGAGTCGAACTCCAGTCGACCGTAGGTCTGAGGGTTATCGACCTTGAGTCGGTTGTACACGACCTCCGCCATCTTGCGGAAATCATCGTGACTGGTGCCCTCGGCCTGCACCAGGCTCGCCACCGTAAGCAGCTGCCAAGGACTGTCGAGGCCAAGCGCCTGCGCCTTGTTCTCCAGACCCAACGCTTTGTACTCCGCGGTGGACTGAGCCACCATCTTCCTGAGAACGGCCGCAGGCTTCTGTCCCTTGGTGACCGCGTAACTCGAGGGGTAGAGGAAGCCTTCCAGCGGGTCCTTCAGGTTCGGGTGGTTCATCGCCCATGCAGGCAGCCCAAGGTGCTTGTACTCCTTCTTCGCGACACGCGCCGTGGTACCCGCTGCGACTCCGAGGCGCTTGTCGATCAGGGCGTACACCGCTGTGTTGCGGAGGCCCTCGGCGATGATCAGGTTGCTGCGGCTCTTCGGGCTCAGCATCAGTTCCACCGCGCTCGCGGCGGACATCTCCTTCTCCAGGGTGTAGACCCCGTCCTGGAGCGATTTACCGTCAGGGTTGGCCTGCAGTGCGGAGACGAACGCGGCGGCGCTCTCGACGACACCCGCGTCCTTCAGCTTCTGGCCGATCTCCCAGCCCCCTGCGCCCTTGGGAATCTCAACTGTGACCTGCTCCCCGTTACCGTCGCCCGCGTAGTCCGGAGCCGTGCCGAAACGATTTTGGTAGAACTGGTAGCCGAAATACCCGACTCCGCCGAGGCCGCCGCCGAACACCAGGACGACGACCATGCAGGCGCAGCCGGTGCGCCGCTTCTTGCTCTTGACGGGCTTCTTGCCCTTGCCGCCGCGCCGCTCCCGCCGGCTCTGGAGCTCGTGCTCCTCGTCGTCCTCATCGCCGTCCCCCGGGAGCACGGCGTGCTCCTCCTCGCCCGCCGCCTCCGGCTCGGGCTCCGGCTCGGGGCGCCTGCGGCCGGGCGGCTCCGGCGGCGGATAGGCGTCCTCGGTGCCGTAGAAGTCGGGCTGTTCCCCGCCGTAGGCCACGGGCTGCTGGCCGTACGGGTCGCCGGGGTCGGCCGCGTACGGCACCTGGCCGTGGGTGCCGGTCGCGTCCCAGCCGCCCTGGTGGAACTGCTGCTGGGTCTGGCCGGAGAACCGCTGGTCGAACTGCTGCTGACCGGATCCGTCCGGGTACGCGTGCTGCTGCCCGTCGTACCCGGGCTGCTGCTCCTGGCTCCACTCGCCGTACTGCGGCGCCTGCGGATAGTGCTGGGGCTGGCCGTCGTAAGGGGACTGCCGACCCGCCTGGGCCTGCTGTCCTCCCCATCCGCCGTCCCCGTACAACGGGTCCTCCGGATGCCACGGTTCGGAGCCTTGGCCCCGGCCATACTCAGTCATCGATCCCCTAGAGCCGCGAGGCCGACGGTCACGCGGCCGGGGGGCCGGCTTCCGCTCCGCCTCTTGCTGTGCCCCGGCTGTTCGAACACCGGCGCATCGCGCGGAACGTTACCGTATCGCGATCAGATGACCACTTCGACGCCTTCGCCGGGTGGATTACCTGACACCCGTTCGGATTCCAGGGCCTGCTGCAAAATGATGACGGCGGCGGCCTGGTCGATGACCGCCCGGCCCTTCTTCGACTTCACCCCCGAGGCGCGCAGTCCCTGACTGGCCGTCACCGTCGTCATCCGCTCGTCCACCAGCCGCACCGGCACCGGCGTGATGCCCTTGGCCAGCTCCTGGGCGAAGACGCGGACCTTGACCGCGGCCGGGCCCTCGCCCCCCTTGAGGGAGCGAGGGAGGCCGACGACGACCTCGACCGGTTCGTACTCCGCCACCAGTTGACGCAACCGGCGGTGGGCGGCGGGGATGTCCCGGCCGGGGACGGTCTCCACCGGGGTGGCGAGGATCCCGTCGGGGTCGCACGAGGCGACCCCGATCCGGGCGTCCCCGACGTCGATCGCGAGCCGACGTCCTCTGCGCATCGTCACTTCGCGGTTTCCGTCACGAGCCGCTCGACGGCCTCGATGGCCTCGCCGATCGCGGCCGGGTTCTGGCCGCCGCCCTGGGCGACGTCCGGCTTGCCGCCACCGCCGCCACCGAGCGTCTTGGCGGCCGTACGGACCAGGTCACCGGCCTTCAGTCCGCGGTCGCGGGCGGCGTCGTTGGTGGCGATGACCGTGAGCGGCTTGCCGTTGTTCACCGTGAAGAGAGCGACCACGGCGGCCCGTCCGCCCTGGATCCGGCCGCGCACGTCCAGGACGAGCTTGCGCAGGTCGTCCGGGGTGGTCCCGTCCGGGACCCGGCCGGTCACCAGGGCCACACCGCGCACGTCCCTGGCGGACTCGGCGAGGCCGGCGGCGGCCTGGAGGACCTTCTCGGCGCGGAACTTCTCGATCTCCTTCTCGGCGTCCTTCAGCTTGCCGAGCATCGCGGAGACCTTCTCCGGCAGCTCCTCCGGGCGGCCCTTGAGCAGTTCGGTCAGCTGGTTGACGACCGTGTGCTCGCGGGCGAGGAAGTGGTAGGCGTCCACACCGACGAGGGCCTCGATACGGCGGACACCCGAGCCGATGGAGGACTCGCCGAGCAGCTTCACCAGGCCCAGCTGGGCGGTGTTGTGCACGTGCGTGCCGCCGCACAGCTCCTTGGAGAAGTCGCCGATGGTCACGACGCGCACCCGCTCGCCGTACTTCTCGCCGAACTCGGCGATGGCGCCCTGCTTCTTGGCCTCGTCGATGCCCATGACCTCGGCGCGCACGTCGAGGTCGCGGGCGAGCACCTCGTTGATCTTCTGCTCGACGTCCGTCATCACGGCCGTCGGCACGGCGGACGGGGAACCGAAGTCGAAGCGGAAGCGGCCCGGCTGGTTCTCGGAACCGGCCTGGGCGGCCGTCGGGCCGAGGGCGTCGCGCAGGGCCTGGTGGGTGAGGTGGGTGGCCGAGTGGGCCCGGGCGATGGCGTGGCGGCGGCGGGCGTCGATGGAGGCGTGGGCCTTGGCACCGACGGTCACCTCGCCGACCTGGACGACGCCCTTGTGGACGTAGACACCCGGGACCGGCTTCTGGCAGTCGCGGACCTCGATGACGGCACCGGAGTCGACCTTGATCTTGCCGGTGTCGCCGATCTGGCCGCCGCCCTCGGCGTAGAACGGGGTGCGGTCCAGGACGATCTCGACCTCGTCGCCCTCGGTGGCGGCCGGGGAGGAGACGCCGTCGACCAGGATGCCGACGATCGTGGTCTCCCCTTCGGTGTCCGTGTACCCGATGAAGTCGGTGGCACCGGCGGAGTCGGCGATCTCGCGGTAGGCGCCCATGTCGGCGTGGCCGGTCTTCTTGGCCTGGGCGTCGGCCTTGGCGCGCTCCCGCTGCTCCTTCATCAGGCGGCGGAAGCCCTCCTCGTCCACGGACAGCCCCTGCTCGGCGGCCATCTCCAGGGTGAGGTCGATCGGGAAGCCCCAGGTGTCGTGGAGCAGGAACGCCTTGTCGCCGGGCAGGACCGTGCCGCCGGACTGCTTGGTCTCGGTGACGGCGGTGTCGAGGATGTTGGTGCCGGCCTTCAGCGTCTTCAGGAAGGCGTTCTCCTCGGCGACGGCGACCTTCTCGATGCGCTCGCGGTCGGTGATCAGCTCGGGGTACTGCTGGCCCATCATGCCGATCACGGTGTCGATCAGGTCCTTGACGACCGGACCGGTGGCGCCGAGCAGACGCATGTTGCGGATGGCGCGGCGCATGATGCGGCGCAGCACGTAGCCGCGGCCCTCGTTGCCGGGGGTGACGCCGTCGCCGATGAGCATGGTGGCCGTACGCATGTGGTCGGTGACCACGCGCAGGGAGACGTCCGAGGCGTGGGCGTCGCCGTAGCGGACGCCGGTCAGCTCGGTGGCCTTGTCGATGACGGCCATGGAGGTGTCGATCTCGTACATGTTCTGCACGCCCTGCAGAATCATGGCGAGCCGCTCCAGGCCGAGGCCGGTGTCGATGTTCTTGCTCGGCAGGTCCCCGAGGATCTCGAAGTTGTCCTTGCCGATGCCCTCGCCCCGCTCGTACTGCATGAAGACGAGGTTCCAGATCTCCACGTACCGCTCGTCGTTGACGGCGGGGCCGCCCTCGACGCCGAACTCGGGGCCGCGGTCGTAGTTGATCTCGGAGCAGGGGCCGCAGGGGCCGGGGACGCCCATGGACCAGAAGTTGTCCTTCATGCCCAGGCGCTGGATGCGCTCCTTGGGCACGCCGACGACCTCGTGCCAGATCTGCTCGGCCTCGTCGTCGTCCTGGTAGACGGTGATCCACAGGCGCTCGGGGTCGAGGCCGTAACCGCCCTTGTCCTGGGGCGCGGTCAGCAGCTCCCAGGCGAGCTTGATGGCGCCTTCCTTGAAGTAGTCGCCGAAGGAGAAGTTGCCGCACATCTGGAAGAAGGTGCCGTGCCGCGTGGTCTTGCCGACCTCTTCGATGTCGGGCGTGCGCACGCACTTCTGCACGCTGGTGGCGCGCGGGAACGGCGGCTTGACCTCACCCAGGAAGTAGGGCTTGAAGGGAACCATGCCGGCGGGGACGAGGAGCAGAGTCGGGTCGTCCGCGATGAGCGACGCCGAAGGGACGACGGTGTGCCCGCGCTCCTCGAAGAAGCTCAGCCAGCGGCGGCGAATCTCGGCCGACTCCATCAGTGGTCCTCATTCCGGTTGTACGAGTACGTCGTGTTCTCGATGTACTTCGGGTTGCTGCGGTTGTTCTCGAGGGCGGCGTACCGCCGGGGCGCGGGGAGTTCCGGGCTGTCCTGGATGCCGAGGGCCTCCTCCAGCTCGGCCTCCCGCTGGGCCATGTTGTCGCGGACGTCGAGCGCGAAGCCGACCGCGCGGTCCTTCAGCCGCTGACCGGTCTCCAGGGCCTTGTTCGCCGCGGTGACGGCGAGGCTCTCCGGGGTCAGCTGCCTCAGCTTGCGGTTGACCTTGGTGGTGGCCCACACACCGGCGGCGACACCGCTGGTGAACCAGAACGTACGGCGGAACATCGCTCGGTCTCAGTCCTTACTTCCGCTTGCGTCGTGCGGCGGGGACCGTCCGGCCCACGATCACGGTACGCCGGGGCGACTTGCCAGGCACGTCCTCCTTGCGGCCGCCGAGTGCCCGGCGGACGCCGTAGCCGAAGGCCGCGACCTTCACCAGCGGGCCGCCGAAGGTGGAGGCGACGGTGCTGGACAGCGCGGAGGCGTTCGACGTGACCTCCTGGACGTCGGAGGCGATCGCGTCGACCCGGTCGATCTGGGTCTGCGCCGAGCGCACGGCCTCGGAGGCGTCGGCGAGCAGCGGCACCGCCTGGTCGGTCACGTCCGCGACGAGCTTGGTGGTCGCCTTGAGCGTCTGGGCCAGCCTCGCCAGTGCGACCGCGAGGAAGGAGACCAGGATCGCCCAGAAGACGGCCACCAGGATCCCGGCCACCTCTCCACCGGACACTGTGCGCACCCGCTCCCTGAAACGTGCTCTGAACATCTGAACCATGAAAAAAGCAGTGCCCCGAGCCTATCGCGCCGGGGCCGGGGCTCCGCACCCGATTACCGGGCGGGGCGGGCGGAGTTGCGGGAAGCGATTGTACGGAGTGAACACGGTTCAGTACGCTCCGTGTCCCATGCGAGGTCCTCACAGCCCCGGCTCCTGGACGGGCGGCGATCCGCCCGTCGAACTCACCGCTTTCGTCGGGCGCTCGGCCGAGCTGGCCGAGCTGACGGCGGAGCTCGGCCGGGCGCGGCTGGTGACCGTGACCGGCGTCGGCGGGGTCGGCAAGTCCCGGCTGGCCGTGCGGGCGGCGGCCCGGTGGGCCTCCGGTGCCGCGGCGGGCGGGCCGGGCTGGGGGCGGGTGGAGCTGTCGCCGGTGCGGGACCCGCAGTTCGTGGAGTACGCGGTCGTGGAGGCCCTGGGGCTGACCGACCACACCGCCCGCATGCCCCGGGAGACCCTGCTGGAGCATCTGGCCGGCCGTCCCGCACTGCTGGTGCTGGACGGGTTCGAGCATCTGGTGGCGGCCTGCGCCGAGCTGACGGCGGAGCTGCTGCGCGCCCTGCCGGAGCTGTGCGTGCTGGCCGTCGGCCGGCGTCCCCTCGGCCTCGCGGGCGAGCGGCTGTTCCCGCTGGCGCCGCTCGGCGAGGACGAGGCGGTGGAGCTGTTCGCGGACCGGGCCCGGACGCACGGGGTGCCGGTGGCCGACGGCACCGAGGTGCGGGAGGTGTGCCGGCGGCTGGAGGGGATCCCGCTCGCTCTGGAGCTGGCGGCCGGACGGCTGCGGGCGCTGTCCCCGGCGCAGCTGCTGCACCGGCTCGACGACCGGTTCCGGCTGCTGACCGGCGGCGACCGGGACGCCCTCCCCCGGCACCAGACGCTGCGCACGGCGATCGGCTGGAGCCACGAGCTGTGCACGCCGGCCGAACGGCTGCTGTGGGCACGGCTGTCGGTGTTCGCGCAGACCTTCGACCTGGAGGCGGCCGAGTACGTGTGCAGCGGTGACGGGCTGGCCGCCGAGGACGTCCTGGACGTGCTGTCGGAGCTGCTCGCCCAGTCGGTCGTCTCCCGCGAGGAGACCCCGGCGGGCCCCCGCTACCGGATGCTGGACACCGTCCGGGCCTACGGCGCCGACTGGCTGGAGGCGACGGGGGACGCGGGCCGGCTGCGCAGACGGCACCGGGACTGGTACCTGGGCCTGGCGACCTGGTGCGAGCTGGAGTGGTTCTCGCCCCGGCAGCGGGAGGTGGCCGCCCGGGTCGACGCCGAGCTGCCGAATCTGCGGACGGCGCTGGAGTTCTGTCTGACCGAGCCGGAGGAGGCGCACCTCGGCCAGCACCTGGCGGGTTCGCTGTGGTTCTGCTGGGTGGGCTGCGGCCGGCTCGCGGAGGGGCGGCGCTGGCTGGAGCGCAGCGTGGAGCTGGACTCGGAGTACGAGCAGGCCCGGCTGAAGGCGCTGTGGGTGCTCGGCTATGTGGCGATCCTGCAGGGCGACACCGTACCGGCGTTCCAGGCGCTCCAGGCCTGCCGGGAGCAGGCGGAGCGGTCGGCCGATCCGACGGCGGTGGCGTACGCCGAGCACCGCACCGGCTGTCTGGCCCTGGTCTCGGACGACATGGCCCGCGCAGAAACGCTGCTGCGGTCGGCGCTGGACCGCTACCAGGAGATCGGCGAGCTGAACAGCAACGTCCTGATGGGCCAGGTGGAGCTGGCGATGACGCGGGCGTTCCAGGGCGATCTGCCGGACGCGGTGCGGCTGTGCGAGGACGTGCGCCGGGTGTGCGAGGACCACGGGGAGCGCTGGGCGCGGTCGTACGCGCTGTACGTGCTGGCGTACGCGGCCTGGCAGGGCGGCGATCCGGTCCGCGCGCGGGAGTTGCTGACGGAGTGCCTGGACAACGCGCACACCTTCCGCGACCTGCTCGGGACGGTGCTGTCGATCGAGCTGCTGGCCCTGGTGACGATGACGCAGGGCGACGCGGTGGAGGCGGCGGTGCTCCAGGGCGCCGCCGGGCGGATGTGGCCCTCGGTGGGCCTGCCGCTGTTCGGTTCGGCGTACTACAACGCCCCGCACGAGCTGTGCGAGGCGACGGCCCGCAAGGCGCTGGGCGACGAGCGGTACGAGGAGTGGGTGCGCCGGGGGGCGCGGCTGGACCGGGAGACGGCGGTGGCCCGGGCGCTCAGCAACGACGTCCGGCCGCTGCCGGCGCTGCCGACACCCCGGGGGCCGGTTGCGCGCACCCGCTCCGGACAGCGCGAACCCGCCGCCTCGCCCACCCGGAAGGGCGGGGAGACGGCGGGCTGAGGTGCTACGCCGGAGCTGGGGTCAGCGGGCGTAGTACTCGACGACGAGCTGCTCGTCGCAGATCACCGGGATCTCCTTGCGGTTCGGCTCGCGGTCCAGGCGGAACGCCAGGGCCTTGAGGTTCACCTGGAGGTAGCGCGGGGTCTCGCCGTCGGGGGCGAAGCCACCCTCACGGGCGATCGTGAAGAGCGTCTTGTCCTTGGAGCGGTCGCGGACCTGCACGACGTCGTCCGGGCGGACGCGGAAGGACGGCTTGTCGACCTTCTGGCCGTTGACCTGGATGTGGCCGTGGACGACCATCTGGCGGGCCTGGTAGATCGTGCGGGCGATGCCCGAACGCAGGACCAGCGCGTCGAGGCGGCGCTCCAGCTCGACGATCAGGGCCTCACCGGTCTTGCCCTGGACCTTGGACGCACGCTCGTAGGCGCGGACCAGCTGGCGCTCGGAGATGTCGTACTGAGCGCGCAGGCGCTGCTTCTCCAGCAGACGGACCTTGTAGTCCGAGTTCTGCTTGCGGCCGCGGCCGTGCTCACCCGGCGGGTAGGGGCGGGCCTCGAAGTACTTGACGGCCTTCGGGGTCAGCGCGATGCCGAGGGCACGCGACTTCTTGACCTTGGGGCGGGACTGGTTCGCCACTGTCTCTGTCTCTTTCGTAGTGTCGGCTCGTCAGCGTTAGGGAGGTCGCATCCGCAGCCGGGAAAACCCGCCGGATCCCGCGAGGGACCTGCCGGGCAGCCGCTTCCCTGGTCTGGGCACATACGTGCAGCACGCGAGTGGCCCACCGACCGTCCCGGGACTCCGGGTGGTGGTGGGCTGCCCGCGACACCGTTCGACGGTGCGCGACGCTCCTGGAACCCGCTGGGGGTTCCGGCTGTCCGTCCCGCTCTGACAGCACAGGACTCAGCACTTCGGAGCAGTCTACAGGGTGCTCAGGACCGCTTGCGACCGAGGTGGCGACGGGTCCATTCCACGGCGTCCGCGTACCTGGCCTCGGCGCCGTGCCGGCTCGGCGCGTAGTACTCGCGGTCCTTCAGGGCGTCCGGGGCGTACTGCTGCTCGGCGATGCCCTCGGGCAGGTCGTGCGGGTACACGTACCCCTGGGCGTGGCCGAGCTTGGCGGCGCCCTTGTAGTGCCCGTCGCGCAGATGCGGCGGCACCGGGCCGGCCAGGCCCTTGCGTACGTCGTCCAGGGCGGCGCCGATCGCGGTGGTCGCGGAGTTGGACTTGGGGGCGAGGGCCAGGGCGATCGTGGCGTGGCTGAGGGTGAGGGCGGCCTCCGGGAAGCCGATCATGGCGACGGCCTGGGCGGCGGCGACCGCGATCGGCAGGGCATGGGGGTCCGCGAGGCCGATGTCCTCGCTGGCGGAGATCATCAGGCGGCGGGCGATGAACCGGGGGTCCTCGCCGGCCTGGATCATGCGGGCCAGGTAGTGCAGGGCCGCGTCGACGTCGGAGCCGCGGATGGACTTGATGAGAGCGCTGGCGACGTCGTAGTGCTGATCGCCGTCGCGGTCGTACTTCACCGCGGCCCGGTCGACGGTCTGCTCCAGCGTCGCCAGGCTGATCTCGCTCTCGCCCTGGTCGAGTGCGGCCCCGGCGGCGGCCTCCAGGGCGGTCAGGGCGCGCCGGGCGTCGCCGCCGGCGATGCGCAGCAGGTGCTCCTCGGTGTCCTCGGGGAGGCCGACGGTGTCCTTCAGGCCGCGTTCGTCGCTCAGCGCGCGTCGGAGCAGGCCCCGGACGTCGTCGTCGGTGAGCGGTTCCAGGGTGAGCAGCAGGGAGCGGGAGAGCAGCGGGGAGATCACCGAGAAGTACGGGTTCTCCGTGGTGGCGGCGATCAGGGTCACCCAGCGGTTCTCCACGGCCGGCAGGAGGGAGTCCTGCTGCGCCTTGCTGAAGCGGTGGATCTCGTCCAGGAACAGGACGGTCTCCTTGCCGAAGCCGCCGGTGGCGCGGCGGGCGCCGTCGATGACCGCGCGGACCTCCTTGACACCCGCGGTGATCGCGGACAGCTCCACGAACCGCTTGTTCGTCGCCTTGGACACGACGTACGCCAGGGTGGTCTTGCCGGTGCCGGGCGGGCCCCAGAGGATCACCGAGGACGGCCCGGCGGGGCCGCCGTTGCCCTCGCCGACCAGGCGGCGCAGCGGGGAGCCGGGTTTGAGCAGGTGCTGCTGGCCCACGACCTCGTCGAGCGTGCGCGGGCGCATGCGCACCGCCAGGGGGCTGGCCGCCGGGTCCTTCTCCTGGCGTTCTTCTGCTGCTGCGGTGAAGAGGTCGGGTTCCACGCTGAAACCCTAGAACACGGCACCGACAATCGGGTCCGGGCCGTCAGCCGGCCCCCTCCCGCGCGGTCAGCTGGTCCAGAAGTCCCACCAGCGGGTGAGGACCAGCATGCCGATGATGCCGACGTGCAGGACCGGCAGCACCCAGGTGAACTCGCCGAAGAAGGACTTCAGCCGGCGCGGGGTCGGCAGGAAGTCGTTGCGGATGTTGAACGAGGTGACGTACCAGAACATGGTGATCGTGGCGACCCAGGCCAGCGAGCACCACAGGCACAGCGCGTTGATCCGGTACAGGGACTGGAACTGCAGCCAGGTGCAGAAGGCCACGCCGAACAGCGTGCCGAAGTTGAAGGTCAGCCAGTACCAGCGCGGGAAGCGGGCGCGGGCCAGCAGGCTCATGCCGACGCAGACGACGATGCCGTAGGCGACCAGGCCGAGCATCGGGTTGGGGAAGCCGAAGGCGGCGGCCTGCTTGCTCTCCATGACGCTGCCGCAGGAGACCACCGGGTTCAGGCTGCACCCGGGGGTGAAGGTCTTGCCGGCGACCTTGGCTTCCAGCAGCTTGAACTTGTCGATCGTGATGACCCAGGCGGCCAGCAGCCCGGCCGCACCGGTGATCACCAGCAGGATGGCGAAGGCACGGCTGCCGCCCACCGCGCGCGGGGCGTCGGCGGCGCGCTCCGGACCGGGTTCCGCGGAGACGTCCTTCACTGTCGTCTTGCTCATCACGCCGATTCCGTCACTTGAGAGGTGGACCTTCTTCGGGCACGGGTCATTGTGCCGCACGCGCCTGTGTGCGCACCGTTTGCTTCCCATAAGGATGTACGTACGACAAGTGCCGTCTGTTCGGTCCGGACAGCCCCGGCGGGCCGGAGACAAAGGCGCCGGACGCCCCCCGGGGGGAGCGTCCGGCGCCTACGCGCGCGCGTGCGGGTCAGCCGAGCCGGGCTTCCAGTTCCGCCACGATCTCGTTGACGCCGATCGCCGTCTGCTCGCCGGACTCCATGTCCTTGAGCTGGACGACGCCCTCGGCGAGGTCGCGCTCGCCGGCGACGATCGTGTAGCGGGCGCCCGAGCGGTTGGCGTTCTTCATGGCGCCCTTCAGGCCCTTGCCGCCGTACGCGAAGTCCGCCGCGATGCCCACCTTGCGCAGGTCGCTGATCTTCCCGAACAGCACCCGGCGGGCCTCCTCGCCGAGCGGGACGGCGTAGACCGAGGTGGTGGACGGGATGTCCAGTTCCACCCCTTCGGCCTCCAGCGCGAGGACCGTGCGGTCGACGCCGAGGGCCCAGCCGACGGAGGGCAGCGCGGGGCCGCCGATCATCTCGGACAGGCCGTCGTACCGGCCGCCACCGCCCACCGCGGACTGCGAGCCGAGACCGTCGTGCACGAACTCGAAGGTGGTGCGGGTGTAGTAGTCCAGGCCGCGCACCAGCTTCGGGTCGTCCTCGAAGGAGACGCCGGCCGCCGTGATCAGCTCGCGGACCTCCTCGTGGTACGCCTTGCACGCGTCGCACAGGTAGTCGCGCAGCAGCGGGGCGCCCGTGAGCTGCTTCTGGACCGACTCGCGCTTGTCGTCGAGGACCCGCAGCGGGTTGATGTCGACGCGCCGGCGCGTGTCCTCGTCCAGGTCCAGGCCGTGCAGGAACTCCTGGAGCGCGGACCGGTACACCGGGCGGCACTCCTTGTCGCCCAGGCTGTTCAGCAGGATGCGGAAGTTCCTGAGGCCCAGCGAGCGGTAGGCCTGGTCGGCCAGGATGATCAGCTCGGCGTCCAGCGCCGGGTCCTCCGCGCCGATCGCCTCGGCGCCGACCTGGGAGAAGTGCCGGTAACGGCCCTTCTGGGGGCGCTCGTAGCGGTACTGCGAACCCGAGTACCAGACCTTCACCGGGAGGTTGCCCGTCTTGTACAGGTTGGCCTCCAGGACCGCCCGCAGCACGGGCGCGGTGGTCTCCGGGCGCAGGGCCAGCCTGTCGCCGCCCTTCGTCTCGAAGACGTACATCTCCTTGGTCACGATGTCGGTGGACTCGCCGACACCGCGCGCGAAGAGTTCGACGTTCTCGAAGCCGGGCGTCTCGATGTAGCCGTAGCCGGAGTTGCGCAGCGGGGCCGCGATCGCCTCGCGCACCGCGAGGTACTTGGCGGAGTCCGGCGGGATCAGGTCGTAGGTGCCCTTGGGGGCCTTGAAGGTGCTCACGGAAGGTCTCTCGTCACATTCCTCGTCGGGGAGCCTCGGCTCCCTGGCCGGCGGCCACCTGCCGCAGATAGGGATTGGTGGCGCGCTCCTGGCCGATGGTCGTCTGGGGGCCGTGTCCGGACAGCACCACGGTGGAGTCCTCGAGCGGCAGGCACACGCGGGCCAGCGAGTCGAGCATGTCCGTCATGGATCCGCCCGGCAGATCGGTGCGTCCGATGGAGCCGGCGAACAGCAGATCCCCGGAGAAGAACACCGACGGGACGTCGGCGGTCTCGGGCATCCGGAAGGTCACCGACCCCTTGGTATGGCCCGGCGCGTGCGCGACGGAGAACTCCAGCCCGGCCAGCTCGAGCGAGCTGCCGTCGGTCAGCTCCCTGACGTCGTCCGGCTCGCCCACGGTCAGCTCGCCCATCAACGGCATGCCGATGGACCGGCCGAGCGCCTTCTCGGGGTCGCTCATCATGTAGCGGTCCTCGGGGTGGATCCAGGCCGGCACGTCGTGCGCCCCGCAGACGGGGACGACCGAGGCCACGTGGTCGATGTGGCCGTGGGTGAGGACGACGGCGACCGGCTTGAGCCGATGCTTCTTCAGCACTTCCTCGACGCCTGGGGCGGCCTCGTGGCCGGGGTCGATGATCACGCACTCCTCACCGGCGGCGGGGGCGACGAGATAACAGTTCGTCCCCCAGGCCCCGGCGGGGAACCCGGCAATGAGCACGATCGTCCTTCGTTGTGTCGATTCACAGGCGGCTTCAGCTGCTGTCAGAGCCTACCGGCGCTGCCGTTTCCTCAGCGAACCCATATACGGTACGGGGCTACACGCAGCGGTCGGCTCACGAGGACGTACGCGTACCGCCCGACACACGACACGCATGAGGAGAGAACCCGGTGGTCAGCCAGGAGCAGCGGCGGCGTCAGCTCGCCCGGGAGAAGTTCTTGCGGCAGCAGCAGCGGCGCACCCAGGCGCGGCGCAAGTCCCGCGTGCGCAACTCCGTGATCGCGTCGGTACTCGGCGTGGTCGTGATCGGCAGTGTCGCCCTGTACACGACCGGGGTGCTGAAGAACGACGACGACAAGAAGACCAACGCGAGCGCCGAGGTCACCCCGAGCGCGACGCCGACGAGCAAGGCGCCGGACCCGTGCGCGAAGCCGGCGGCCGGCTCGGTGAAGAAGCAGAGCTGGAAGAAGGAGCCGGCGATGTCGATCGACACGTCGGCGCAGTACACGCTGAAGCTCGCGACGACGTGCGGCGACATCGACGTGGCGCTGAAGACGTCGGCGGCCCCGCACACGGTCAACTCGTTCGACTTCCTCGCCGGGAAGGGCTACTTCGACCACACCAAGTGCCACCGCCTCACCACCCAGGGCATCTACGTCCTGCAGTGCGGCGACCCCCAGGGCACCGGCATGGGCGGTCCGGGCTACACGCTCCCGGACGAGAACCTCAAGGACAAGAGCCTGAAGAACAACACCTACCCGGCGGGCACGGTGGCGATGGCCAACACCGGCCAGAAGCACACCGGCGGCAGCCAGTTCTTCCTCGTCTACAAGGACAGCCAGCTGCCGCCGAGCTACACCCCCTTCGGCACCATCGGCTCGGCCGGCATGAAGGTGCTGAACAAGATCGCCGCAGCCGGCGAGAGCACCGGCGCGGGCGACGGGGCGCCGAACGCGACGGTCGTGATCAACAAGGCGACGGTCGGCAAGTCCTGAGGTCACCGGTACCGGAGCGACCGGAGGGACGGGATCGGCCGACTGCGGAATTTCGGTCGCGCTGGATGCGGACAGGCAACCCGCTGGTCGCCTATGTTGGCCGTGACGAAACTGTGGACGATGCCCGGGGGTGCTGAGGCCCCCCGCAGGCATCATGTGGAGGAGGCGCTGTGAGCAGCGACCCGTGGGGCCGCGTCGACGAGACGGGGACCGTGTACGTGCGTACGGCCGACGGCGAGAAGGTCGTCGGTTCCTGGCAGGCCGGCTCCCCCGAGGAGGCGCTGGCCTACTTCGAGCGCAAGTACGAGGGCCTGGTTGTCGAGATCGGCCTCCTCGAGAAGCGCGTGCGGACCACCGACCTGTCGGCGAAGGACGCCCAGGCCGCCATCGACCACCTGCGCGAGCAGGTCGAGGCCCACCACGCGGTCGGTGACCTGGACGCGCTGCGGGCGCGCCTGGACAAGCTCGTCGAGACCGTCGAGGCGCGCCGCGAGGAGCGCAAGGCGCAGCGGGCCAAGCAGTCCGACGAGGCCCGCAAGGCCAAGGAGGACCTGGTCGCCGAGGCGGAGCAGCTGGCCCGGTCCGACCAGTGGCGGGCGGCCGGTGAGCGGCTGCGCGCGCTGGTGGACACCTGGAAGGGCCTGCCCCGTCTGGACCGCAAGTCCGACGACGAGCTGTGGCACCGCTTCTCGCACGCCCGCTCGGCGTTCTCCAAGCGCCGCAAGGCGCACTTCGCGCAGCTGGACGCGCAGCGCGAGGAGGCCCGCCGCGTCAAGGAGCGGCTGGTCGCCGAGGCCGAGGCGCTGTCCGGTTCGACGGACTGGGGCCCCACGGCCGCCCGGTACCGCGAGCTGATGGCGGAGTGGAAGGCCGCGGGCCGCGCCCAGCGCGAGCACGAGGACGACCTGTGGAACCGCTTCCGCGGTGCCCAGGACGTGTTCTTCGCGGCCCGCAGCTCGGTGTTCGCCGAACGGGACGCGGAGCAGTCGGAGAACCTGAAGCTGAAGGAGGAGCTGGCCGAGGAGGCCGAGAAGCTCCTGCCGATCGGCGACCTGAAGGCCGCGCGGGCCGCCTTCCGCTCGATCAACGAGCGCTGGGAGGCCATCGGTCACGTCCCGCGGGACGCCCGGCCGAAGGTCGAGGGCCGGATGCACACCGTCGAGCGGGCGATCCAGGAGGCCGAGGAGGCCGAGTGGCGCCGGACGAACCCGGAGGCACGCGCGCGTGCCGAGGGTCTGACCGGTCAGCTCCAGGCCGCCGTGGACAAGCTGAAGGCGCAGATCGAGCAGGCGCGCGCCCAGGGCAACAACGCCAAGGCCGACAAGCTGGAGAAGGAGCTGGAGGGCCGTGAGGCGCTCCTGGAGCAGGCCCTGAAGGGCCTCCAGGAGTTCGGCGGCTGATTCGCCCCGGCAAGCAGCCGAAAGGGCCCCGTACGCGCGTACGGGGCCCTTTCGCGTTGCCGGGTCCGTCCCGGCGGGCGGTTCTACGACCGGGCGCGTCCGGAGGTCACGCGGTACACGTCGTACACGCCCTCCACGCCCCGCACGGCCTTCAGGACGTGACCGAGGTGCTTGGGGTCGCCCATCTCGAAGGTGAAGCGGGAGGTGGCCACCCGGTCGCGGGAGGTCTGCACGGCCGCCGACAGGATGTTGACGTGCTGGTCGGACAGGACCCGGGTGACGTCCGAGAGCAGGCGCGAGCGGTCCAGCGCCTCGACCTGGATGGCGACCAGGAAGACCGAGGACTGGGTGGGCGCCCACTCGACGTCGAGGATGCGCTCCGGCTCGCGGGACAGCGAATCGACGTTGACGCAGTCGCTGCGGTGCACCGATACGCCGCTGCCGCGGGTGACGAAGCCGATGATCGGGTCGCCGGGCACCGGCGTACAGCACCGGGCCAGCTTGACCCACACGTCGTCGACGCCCTTGACCACCACGCCCGGGTCGGCGCTGGAGCGGCGCTTGCGCCCGCGGGTGCGCGACGGCGGGACCGTCTCGTCGATCTCCTCGGTGGCCGCCTCCTCGCCGCCGAGGGCCTGGACGAGCTTCTGCACGATGTTCTGGGCCGAGACATGGCCCTCGCCGATCGCCGCGTACAGCGCGGAGATGTCCGAGTAGCGCATCTCGTGGGCGAGCGTGACCAGCGAGTCGCCGGTCAGGATCCGCTGGATCGGCAGGTTCTGCTTGCGCATGGCCCGCACGATGGCGTCCTTGCCCTGCTCGATCGCCTCGTCCCGGCGCTCCTTGGAGAACCAGGCGCGGATCTTGTTGCGGGCCCGCGGTGACTTGACGAAGCCGAGCCAGTCCCGGGACGGTCCGGCGCCGGCCGCCTTGGAGGTGAAGACCTCCACCAGGTCGCCGTTGTCCAGGGTGGATTCGAGCGGTACGAGACGGCCGTTGACCCGCGCTCCTATGGTGCGGTGGCCGACCTCGGTGTGGACGGCGTACGCGAAGTCCACCGGGGTGGCACCGGCCGGCAACGCGATGACGTCACCCTTGGGTGTGAAGACGAAGACCTCGTTGCGGGACAGGTCGAAGCGCAGGGACTCCAGGAACTCGCCCGGGTCCTCGGTCTCCTTCTGCCAGTCCAGCAGCTGGCGCAGCCACGCCATGTCGTTGAGGTGGTCGTCCTTCTTGCCGGCCTTGGGCACGTCGGTACGGACCTTGGAGGCGCCGGCGACGGCCTCCTGCTTGTACTTCCAGTGCGCGGCGATGCCGTACTCGGCGCGGCGGTGCATGTCGAACGTGCGGATCTGCAGCTCGACCGGCTTGCCGTTGGGGCCGATGACCGTCGTGTGCAGCGACTGGTACATGTTGAACTTGGGCATCGCGATGTAGTCCTTGAACCGGCCGGGGACCGGGTTCCACCGCGCGTGCACGGTGCCGAGGGCGGCGTAGCAGTCGCGCACGGTGTCGACGAGGACACGGATGCCCACCAGATCGTAGATCTCCGCGAAGTCACGGCCGCGGACGATCATCTTCTGGTAGACGCTGTAGTAGTGCTTCGGGCGGCCGGTGACGGTCGCCTTGATGCGGGCGGCGCGCAGGTCGGCCTGGACCTCGTCGGTCACTATGGCGAGGTACTCGTCCCGCTTCGGGGCGCGCTCGGCCACCAGCCGTACGATCTCGTCGTACATCTTGGGGTAGAGGATCGCGAAGGCGAGGTCCTCCAGCTCCCACTTGATGGTGTTCATGCCGAGGCGGTGGGCGAGCGGAGCGTAGATCTCCAGCGTCTCGCGCGCCTTCTTCTCCTGCTTCTCGCGCTTGAGGTAGCGCATGGTGCGCATGTTGTGCAGGCGGTCGGCGAGCTTGATGACCAGGACGCGGGGGTCCTTGGCCATGGCCACGACCATCTTGCGCACGGTCTCGGCCTGCGCGGCCTCGCCGAACTTGACCTTGTCCAGCTTGGTGACGCCGTCGACGAGGAGGGCGACGGTGTCGCCGAAGTCGCGGCGGAGCTGGTCCAGGCCGTACTCGGTGTCCTCGACGGTGTCGTGCAGCAGCCCGGCCATCAGCGTGGCCGGGTCCATGCCCAGCTCGGCGAGGATGGTGGTGACGGCGAGCGGGTGCGTGATGTACGGGTCGCCGCTCTTGCGCTTCTGGCCGCGGTGCCAGCGCTCGGCGACCTGGTAGGCGCGCTCGATCTGGCGCAGCGTGGAGTTCTCGATCTTCGGGTCGTTGCTGCGCACTATCCGCAGCAGCGGCTCCAGGACCGGGTTGTACGGGTTCGCGCGCTGGACGCCGAGACGGGCGAGGCGGGCCCGGACGCGGTTGGAGGAGCCGGTGCGGGTGGGCTGCGCGGCCGGCTGGCGGACCACGGGGGGCTGGGCCGGGCGCTCGGGCGGGGCCGGCTTGGGGCGCGAGGACTCGGCGCTCTTCTCGACCGGCGCGGACTGGGCGTGCTCGACCGTGCCGCGGGTGTCGTTCTTCACCTGCGACGTGCTCGGCGCGGGCTTCGCCGCGGGGGCCGAGGCGGGCTCGGGCTTGGCGGCGGTCAGGTGCTGGGCCTCGTCTGGCAAGAGGGCTCCTCGTGCGCGATCCGGGTCCCCCGGTCAGGCTCCGGAGACCCCATGGTATCGATCCTGCGCCCGGTCATCGCCTGCAGGCCACTGTGAGGACCGACTGTCCGTGGAACACCGGGGGTCGCCGCGGGATTCCGGGGAGGTGACGGGCGGGTGGTGCGGGGGTGGTCCCGTGGGGTGCGGTGGGTGTCCGTCGGGTGGATCCCGGGTGCCCCGCGTCACGCCCTTCTCCCCTCGGCGTTCCCTGGCCGGTGCCGGGAACGTGGTCGGCGGGCCCCCCCGGCGGGGGGGGGGGGCGCGCGCC
>NZ_JBEYXJ010000116.1:0-25535 GCF_040645015.1 Streptomyces sp. NPDC046881
CTCAACACCCTATAAATATAACCCCCAAAACGCCGCTATAATCAACCACTGGGGGGCAACAGCAACCGGGAGGGGGCCGCCACCCAGGGCCCCCCCCAGCCCGTTTCTCCCGCTCCGTCCGGTCAGGACCGTTCCTTCAGCGCCTGCTCGATGGTGCGCATCACCTCGTCGAGCGGCGCGTCGGTCCTGGCCACCGTCACCAGGACCTCCCCGTGGGCGGCGGCGGTGGCCGGCGGGGTGCGCGGAGCGCTCTCGCGGCCGGCCCCGATGCCGGTGCCGAAGGTCTTGCGCACGATCGCGAAGGCGTGGTCCAGCTGGGCCTCCACGTCCCCCTGGCCGCCCGCCCGCAGCCAGCGCCGCAGCACGTGGTTGTGGGCGGTGACCACGGCCGAGGCGGCCACCTCGGCCAGCAGCGGGTCGTCGTTGGCGTCGTCGGCGTGCGCGTGCTCGTCGAAGTGGCCGAGCAGATAGCGGGTGAACAGGCGCTCGTAGCGGGCCACCGAGGCGATCTCGGCCTCGCGCAGGGTCGGCACCTCGCGGGTGAGCTTGTAGCGGGCGACCGAGATCTCCGGCCGCGCCGCGTACATCTTCATGACTTCCTTGATGCCGCGGCACACGGTGTCGAGCGGGTGCTCGTGCGCGGGGGCGGCGTTGAGGACCGCCTCCGCGCGGACCAGCGTGTCGTCGTGGTCCGGGAAGATCGCCTCTTCCTTGGAGCGGAAGTGGCGGAAGAAGGTGCGCCGGGCGACCCCGGCGGCGGCGGCGATCTCGTCGACGGTGGTGGCCTCGTACCCCTTGGTCGCGAACAGCTCCATGGCTGCTGCCGCCAGTTCTCGGCGCATCTTGAGCCGCTGGGCGGCCGCGCGACTGCCTGCGGCACTTTCCGGCGCGTCGGGCGTAGCTGGTGTACGGGAGGACTTGGCGGGCTGGGACATGACCCGAACGTACTGCATCCGCGCAGCTCGGTGCGCGGATCCGGGCTCTCCCCCGCCCGCGGGGGGCGGGGGAGCACCGGCCCGGGCGGGCGGGACGGAGGCTCCCGGATCGAGCAGCCCGCCCCAGTCCGTCTCCGTCCGGAACCAGTCGCCGGCGCCGTCAGCGGCGGGCATACTCACGGAAGCCGCGCCCGGTCTTGCGGCCGAGGCAGCCGGCGGCCACCAGGTGCTCCAGCAGCGGCGCCGGAGCCAGGCCCGGGTCGCGGAACTCGCGGTGCAGCACCTTCTCGATGGCCAGCGACACGTCCAGGCCGACCACGTCCAGCAGCTCGAACGGGCCCATCGGGTAACCGCCGCCGAGCTTCATCGCCGCGTCGATGTCGTCCAGGGACGCGTAGTGCTCCTGCACCATCTTGATCGCGTTGTTGAGGTACGGGAACAGCAGCGCGTTCACGATGAAACCGGCCCGGTCGCCGCAGTCCACCGCGTGCTTGCGGATCCGGCCGCAGACCTCGCGCACCGTGGCGTGCACGTCGTCGGCGGTCAGCACGGTGCGGACCACCTCGACCAGCTTCATCGCGGGCGCCGGGTTGAAGAAGTGCATGCCGATCACGTCCTGCGGGCGCGAGGTGGCACGGGCGCAGGCGACGACAGGCAGCGACGAGGTGGTGGTGGCCAGGACCGCGCCCGGCTTGCACACCTTGTCCAGCGCGGCGAACAGCTGCCGCTTGACCTCCAGGTCCTCCGCGACCGCCTCCACGGCGAGGTCCACCTCGGCGAACGCCTCGTAGGAGCCCGCCGGGACGATCCGCTCCAGGATCTCGGCGGCGGCCTCGGCGGTCAGCCGGCCCTTGTCCACGGACCGGGCCAGCGACTTGCCGATCCGGGCCCTGGCCGCCTGGGCCTTCTCCTCGCTGCGGGCGGCCAGCACGACCTGGTAGCCGGCCTTGGCGAACACCTCGGCGATACCGGAGGCCATGGTGCCGGAACCGGCGACACCCACCGAGCGGACCTCGCGGCCCGCGCCGAGCGAGCCGTCCGCCGCCGGGGTCAGCGCGTCCGGCACCACCGTGCCGCTGCCCGGGGCCTCGTACGTGTAGAAGCCGCGCCCGGTCTTGCGGCCGGTCAGGCCCGCCTCGCTCAGCTGCTTGAGGATCGGGGCGGGCGCGTGCAGCCGGTCCCGGGACTCGGCGTACATGGCCTCCAGGACCGTCCGCGCGGTGTCGATGCCGATCAGGTCCAGCAGGGCCAGCGGGCCCATCGGCAGGCCGCAGCCGAGCCGCATGGCGGCGTCGATGTCCTCGCGGGAGGCGTACCGGGCCTCGTACATCGCGGCGGCCTGGTTGAGGTACCCGAACAGCAGCCCGTCGGCGACGAACCCGGGGCGGTCGCCGACCGCGACCGGCTCCTTGCCCAGCTCGATCGCGAGGTCGGTGACCGCGGCGACGGCCTGCGGCGCGGTCAGCACCGAGGAGACCACCTCGACCAGCTTCATGGCCGGCGCGGGGTTGAAGAAGTGCAGCCCGAGCACGCGCTCGGGACGGGCCGAGCCGGCGGCCAGCCGGGTCACGGACAGCGCGTTGGTGCCGGTCGCCAGGATCGTCTCCGGGCGGACGACACCGTCCAGCTCGCGGAGGATCTGCTGCTTGATCTCGTACGACTCCGGGGCCACCTCGATGACGAGGTCGGCGTCGGCCGCCGCGGCGAGGTCGGTGGTGGTGCGCACCCGGGCCAGTGCCCCGGCGCGCTCCTCCTCGGTGAGCCGGCCGCGTTCCACGGCACGGGCGGTGGCGGCCTCCAGGGCCGCGAGCGCCTTGGCGGCCTGGGCCTCGCTGATGTCGATGCCGATCACCTCGCGGCCGGCCCGTGCGAGGACCTCGGTGATACCGGTGCCCATGGTGCCGAGGCCGACGACGGCGATCGTCCTGAGCGGGGACAGGGAAGTGCCGGACTGGGGGGACAGGGGAGTGGCCATCGCGGGACTCCAGGAATGAGGGTGACGACGAGGAGCGCGCCGGGTGCGCCCGAGGGCGCACCGCGGTGCGAGGAGAGTGCGGGTGTTGCCGGGCTGCGAGCGCACACGCCCGGGGCCGCCGGTGCCGCGGGCGTGCACACGCCCGGCAGTGGCGGAACGACCGACCGGCTCTGTCCCGAAGCCGGGTCGTACTGCGGTACACACGGTGTACCGAACCGACAGACACGCTCGCGACGGCCGCGTCACCAAACCGTCGCCAGCGAAGATGCGAGAGGGTTACTCGCTCGAATGAGCTTAACCGGCGGGTAACGAGCACGCCAGTCCCCGGGCGGAAACCGACTTTGTGATGTACCTCCCTCACCGCCCGCGACCCGCCTACGCTGGACCTCGTGGACGAAGAGTTGCGCTCGCTCACGGAACGCTTACGGCAGGAGTCCGGCGGCTCGGCGGCGTTCGAGAGCCTGCTGGCCACCGAGGACCTGGACACCCTGGCGGAGGTGCTCACCGCGCCCGGCCAGCCGCTGTGGGCCCGCGAACTGGCCGCGTTCCGCCTCGGCGGCGCCGGCGACCGGCGCGCCTTCGAGTCCCTGGTGCTGCTGCTCAACCACCGCGACCCGCCCCGCTGCGCCTCCGCCGCGCACGCCCTCGCCCGGCTCGGCGACCCACGCACCGCCCGCGCCGCCGCCGCCCTCGCCACCAACGAACTCCGCGTGGCCTACGCCCTGCACCCGGTACGGCTCCTGGCCGCCCTGCGCGCC
Source organism: Streptomyces sp. NPDC046881 (assembly GCF_040645015.1). Taxonomy (NCBI): domain Bacteria; kingdom Bacillati; phylum Actinomycetota; class Actinomycetes; order Kitasatosporales; family Streptomycetaceae; genus Streptomyces; species Streptomyces sp. NPDC046881. The sequence goes on from NZ_JBEYXJ010000116.1 coordinate 3,669, forward strand.
CCCGAGTCCGTACCCGCGCTGATCACCACCCTGGAGCGGCGGCTGCGCCCGCACGACCCCTACCGGCGGGTGGCCCTGGCCTGCGTGGAGGGCCTGGGCGCCCTCGGCGACCCCCGCGCCCGGCGCGTCCTGAGCGAGGCCCTCGCGCACCCCGCGCTCGCCGAGGCGGCGGTGCACGCGCTGGCCCGGCTCCCGCAGCAGCAGCCCAGCTGACGCCCGGTCAGCCCGCCGGCGCGCGCCCGTACCGCACCTCGGGCCCGGACACGCCGTCCGCCTCGAAGAGCTCCTCGGCGCCATCGGACCGAAACCCGGCGCGCCCGTGGAAACGCCGGGCCGGGACGTCGCCCTTGAGGACCCCAGCAGCGCCCCGGCGGGCGCGGGGTGCGGGTCGGTTCGCTCAGCGTTCATGGTGGACCATGCCACCGACAACGCCCCCGGCGAGCCGGGCGGTCGCCCGGGGCGGCGGCCCGGACCCGGCCCGCCGGGGCGCTTAGGGCCTCTCTTCCGGATCGTGCCGGTGTCGGCCAGGTGGCGCGGTCGCTCGGGGCCGGCCTGATCCGGAAGAAAGACCCTAGCGGCGGAAGCCCAGCAGGCCGTGCAGGGCCGAGCCGCGGGACGCCGCCCGCGCCGGCGCGCCCTTCAGCGGCTTCGGGCCGGGGGACTTGGCGCAGACCGCGTCCGCCGGTCCGGTGCCCCGCGGCACCGTACCGCGGTCCAGGTACGCGGCCAGGTGCTTGTCCAGGCACGCGTTGCCGCTCAGCGTGACGCCGTGGTTGCCGCCGCCCTCCTCGACCACCAGGCTGGAACGGGCCAGCAGCCGGTGGACCGCGACACCGCCGGAGTACGGGGTCGCCGCGTCGTCGGTCGCCTGGAACAGCAGGGCCGGCGGCAGCGCCCGGTTGGCGATGTCCACCTGCCGGCGCGGGCCGGTCGGCCAGAACGCGCAGGGCGCGTTGTACCAGGCGTTGTTCCAGGCCATCAGGGGCGCCTTCGCGTACACGTCCCAGCCGTCCGCGCGCCACCGGTTCCAGTCGCGCGGCCAGGCCGCATCACGGCACTGCACGGCCGTGTAGACGCTGTAGCCGTTGTCGCCGTCGGCGCCCACGGCGGCGATGTCCCGGTACGCCTTCACCAGCGGCCCGGTGTCCTTGCGGTGGACGTAGGCCGCGAACGCCTCGGCGAGGTACGGCCAGTAGCCGTCGAAGTAGGCGCCGGAGAGGAAGGTGTCCTCCAGCTCGGCGGCGCCGACCCTGCCCCCGGCCGGCTTCTTCGCCAGCGCCGCCCGCATCGCGTACCAGCGGGCCTCGATCCTGCCGGGGTCCCGGCCGAGCCCGTACGTCGTGTCGTACCGGGCGATCCAGGCCATCAGCGCGCGGTGGCGGTCGTCGAAGGCGTAGTCCTGGCCGAGGTTGTTCCGGTACCAGACGCCGGTCGGGTCGACGATCGAGTCCAGCACCAGGCGGCGGACGCGCTGGGGGAACAGCTTCGCGTAGACCGCGCCCAGATAGGTGCCGTAGGAGTAGCCGAAGTAGCTGATCCGCGGTGCGCCGAGGGCCCGGCGGACGGCGTCCAGGTCCCGGGCGGCGCTGACGGTGTCCAGGTACGGCAGGAGGTCGGCGTACTTGCGGCCGCAGGCCGCGGCGAAGGTCCGCGCGCGGTCGAGGTTGGCCCGCTCCAGCGCGGGCGTGACCGGCACCGGGTCGGGCCGCACCGGTGTGAAGTGGCCGGGCACGCAGTCCAGGGCCGGCCGGCTCCGGCCGACCCCGCGCGGGTCGAAGCCGATGACGTCGTACCGGGCGGCGACGCTCTTCGGCAGCGCCGAGGCGACCAGCCCGGCGAGCGTCAGGCCGCTGCCGCCGGGACCACCGGGGTTGACCAGCAGCGGGCCCTGGGAGGCCCGGGCGGTGTGCGGGACGCGGGACAGGGCGAGCGTGATCTGCCGGCCCGACGGTCTCGCGTGGTCCAGCGGCACCTTCAGCGAGGCGCACTGGAGCCGGGGATAGGCGCGGGTGCCGCACTTCTTCCAGCTGAGCCCGGCCGGCCGGGCGGCCTGCGCGGGAACGGCGGTGACCGAGCCCGCCAGGACGGCGGCGGCCGCGGCCGCGCACAGCAGGGCTGCGCGTGTTCTCATTCGGGTCCTCCCGGGACGGAGGTTTCGGCGAACCGCGAGGCTCACGGTTCTCGCCGGATCGTCCCGGAATCGGACCCCTGAAGAACGCGTCGGGGCCGTAGTTGACCCAATTGGGCCGTGGGATGCCCCCTAACGCCCCGGACGTGCTCACATGAGGCTGAGCTGGACCGGCTCCGGTTCGGCCGGGGTCCGCGGCGGCTCGGCCGGGCGGATCCGGCGGGCCAGTCCCGCGCGCGTGGGCCCGATGCCGTACTCCTCGGCCAGCTCGTGCACCTGACGGGTGATCCGGCGCTGGTACCACCTGGGCGCGTAGGCGCCCTCCGCGTACAGCCGCTCGTACCGCCGCACCAGATGCGGATGGTGCTGCCCGAGCCAGGCCATGAACCACTCCCGGGCGCCCGGGCGCAGGTGCAGCGCCAGGGGGGTGACGGAGGTGGCCCCGGCCGCCGCGATCGCCCGTACCGTCGCCCGCAGTTGGGCCGGGTGGTCGCTCAGGAACGGGATGACCGGCGCCATCAGCACCCCGCAGCCGATCCCGTGCTCCGCGAAGGTGCGCACGACGTCCAGCCGGCGCTCGGGCGCGGGCGTGCCCGGCTCCACCGTGCGCCACAGCTCGCCGTCCAGGAAGCCGACGGAGACCGAGACGCCGACCTCCGTCACCTCGGCCGCCCGGACCAGCAGGTCCAGGTCGCGCAGGATCAGGGTGCCCTTGGTGAGGACCGAGAACGGGTTCGCGTGGTCGGTGAGCGCGGAGATGATGCCCGGCATCAGCCGGTAGCGGCCCTCGGCGCGCTGGTAGCAGTCGACGTTCGTGCCCATCGCCACGTGGTCGCCCTGCCAGCGGCGGGAGGCCAGCTGGCGGCGCAGCACCTCGGGGGCGTTGACCTTGACCACGATCTGGGTGTCGAAGCCGGTGCCCGTGTCCAGGTCCAGATAGCTGTGCGTCCTGCGGGCGAAGCAGTAGACGCACGCGTGCGTGCACCCCCGGTAGGGGTTGACCGTCCACTCGAACGGCATGCGCGAGGCACCCGGCACCCGGTTGAGCACCGAGCGCGCCCGCACCTCGTGGAAGGTGATGCCACGGAACTCGGGCGTGTCGAACGTACGGGTGATCACGGCGTCCGCGCCGAACAGGGCCGCGTCGGCGGCCCGGCCGTGTTCGCCGTCGTCTGTGAGGTTCTCCCAGCGCATGGACGCCTCCTCGGTCGCGCCGGCCCCCAGAATAGAACATCTGTTCCCATGATCGTGCGAACCCCGATTTGGGCGGCCGGGCGCCGGGGTGGTTGGCTTGCCCCAACCCCGAGGAACCAGGTCGTGGAGGAACGCAATGGCGCAGGTCGAGGCCACTACGGAGCGGGTCGTCGCGGCGGATGCGGAGAAGGTGTTCGACGCCCTCGCCGACTACCGCGGCACCCGGCAGAAGCTGCTGCCCGAGCACTTCAGCGAGTACGAGGTGCGCGAGGGCGGCGACGGCGAGGGCACCCTCGTGCACTGGAAGCTCCAGGCCACCAGCAAGCGGGTGCGCGACTGCCTGCTGGAGGTCACCGAGCCCACCGACGGCGAGCTGGTCGAGAAGGACCGCAACTCCTCCATGGTCACCACCTGGCGCGTCACCCCCGCCGGCGAGGGCGCCTCCCGCGTCGTCGTCACCACCACCTGGCAGGGCGCCGGCGGCATCGGCGGCTTCTTCGAGAAGACCTTCGCGCCCAAGGGTCTCGGCCGGATCTACGACGCCCTGCTCGCCAACCTCGCCGCCGAGGTCGAGAAGTAAGTCCGAAAGACCGAAGGGGTCTTGGCCCCTTCACCGGTTCGAGTGCAATCACATCTCGACCGGGTCGGCGCCGTAACTCGTCGCACTTGCTCGGAGTTGTCGCATCGCGCGGCAATTCTGTGGCAGGTGTGACGAGGGGAGCGCTACATGAGCGGGATCACTCTGGAGCGGACGGAAACGGTCGCCGCGCCACCCGGCCCGCCCGCCCCGGCGCCCGCCCGGGCCGCCGAACCGAGCCCCCGCCGGGTGCGGCTGGTCTTCACCGGGCTGATGCTGGCGCTGCTGCTGGCCGCCCTCGACCAGATGATCGTCGCCACCGCCCTGCCGAAGATCGTCGGCGAACTGCACGGCCTGGAGCGGATGTCCTGGGCGATCACCGCCTACCTGCTCACCTCCACCGTCGGCCTGCCCGTCTACGGCAAACTCGGCGACCTGCTCGGCCGCAAGGGCGTCTTCCAGTTCGCCATCGCCGTCTTCGTCCTCGGCTCCGCCCTCGCCGGCCGGGCCGGGACCATGGACCAGCTCATCGCCTTCCGCGCGGTCCAGGGCATCGGCGCCGGCGGACTCATGACCGGCGTGCAGGCGATCATCGCCGACATCGTGCCGCCCCGGCGACGCGGCCGGTACATGGGCCTGATCGGCGCCGTCTTCGGCCTCGCCTCCGTCGCCGGACCCCTGCTCGGCGGCTACTTCACCGACCACCTCTCCTGGCGCTGGTGCTTCTACGTCAACGTCCCCTTCGGCCTGGTCACCCTCGCCGTCGTCGCCGCCGTCCTGCGCCTGCCCAAACCCCGCGTGCGCGCCCGGCTCGACGTCCTCGGCACCCTGCTGCTCGCCGCCGCCTCCACCTGCCTGGTCCTGCTCACCAGCTGGGGCGGCACCGAGTACGCCTGGAACTCCCGGCAGATCCTCGGCCTCGGCGCCGGCGCCCTCGCCGCCACCGCCCTCTTCCTCGTCGCCGAGCACCACGCCGCCGAACCCCTCATCCCGCTCCGGCTGTTCCGCGACTCCGTCTTCACCGTCAGCGGCCTCGTCGGCCTGGTGATCGGCGTCGCCCTGTTCGGCGCCGCCAGCTACCTGCCGACCTTCCTGCAGATGGTCGACGGGGCCAGCGCCACCGAGTCCGGGCTGCTGATGCTGCCCATGATGGCCGGGATCGTCGGCGCCTCGGTCATCGGCGGACAGCTCATCAGCCACACCGGCCGCTACAAGATCCTCCCCGTGCTCGGCGGCGCGGTCGCCGCCGCCGGCATGTGGCTGCTGTCCCGGCTGCAGACCGACACACCCCGGCTGCACTACAGCATCTGGATGGCCGTCCTCGGCACCGGCATCGGCCTGGTCATGCCCGTCCTCGTGCTCGCCGTGCAGAACTCCGTGCGCCCCGCCGACCTCGGCAGCGCCACCAGCGCCAACAACTACTTCCGGCAGATCGGCGGCAGCGTCGGCGCCGCCGTCTTCGGCACCCTCCTGGCCGACCGGCTCACCACCTCGCTGCACCGGGAACTGCCCCCGCACGCGGGCACCGGCCTGCCCGACGCCGACTCGCTCACCCCGCAGCTCGTCCACGCGCTGCCCCCGGCCCTGCGCGACGCCTACATCCGCGCCTACGCCGACGCGATGCCCCGGATCTTCCTCTACCTCGTCCCGGTGCTCGTCCTCGGCCTGCTCATCGCCTTCTTCCTCAAGGAGAAACCCCTGGTGTCCCACAACACCGCCGAAACGGAGCCGCAGACCATGACCGCCCCGATCCCCCAGGCCCGGTCCCCGTACGCCGCCGGGGTCCCCGTCTGCGGCACGGTGCAGCACCCCGACGGCACCGTGGTGCCCCGCGCCGCCCTCACCCTCATCGACGTCGCCGGGCAGCAGATCGGGCGGGGCGCCAGCGGCGAGGACGGGCGGTACGCGCTCGGCACGCCCGGCTCCGGGGCGTACGTGCTGATCGCCGCCGCCGGCGGACACCAGCCGCAGGCCGTCTCCGTCACCGTCGGCGAACGCCCCGTCGAACTCGACGTCGTCCTCGGCGGCGCCGGCCGCCTCGCCGGCAGCGTGCTCACCGCCGACGGCACCCCCGTCCGGGACGCCACCGTCACCCTCACCAACGTGCACGGCGAGGTCGTCGCCACCACCCGCAGCGGACGCGAGGGCGGCTACGTCATCACCGAACTCGTCGCCGGCGAGTACACCCTCGCCGGCAGCGCCCCCGCCTTCCGGCCCGCCGCGCTCCCGGTCACCGTGCAGGCCGCCCGCGAGACCCGGCAGGACATCGAACTCGCGGGCGGCGCCGTACTGAAGGGCACCGTCCGGGCCGGCGGCGGACGGCCCGTGGAGGACGCCCGGGTGACCCTGCTCGACGCCGCCGGCAACGTCGTCGACACCCTCACCACCGGATCCGACGGAACGTTCCGGTTCGTCGACCTCTCCTCCGGCGAGTACACCGTCATCGCCGCAGGTTACCCGCCGGTCGCCACAGTGCTGCAGGTCGCGGGCGGTGGCCGTACCGAACGGGATCTCCAGCTCGGCCACGAGGACTGAGCCGGGGCGCCTGCCGGCGCGCCGGAGCGAACCGGTGAAACCAATTCCAGGATTGGCACACATCGCAACCGACCGTCCCCGTACCGTAGTGGCGGGCGGCACAGATCGTTTGCGGACAGCCGTGGGGAGAGAGGGCCTGGGCCATGGACCGTGGCAGCGAGCGGGACGCAGCTCCCGGGCGCGGCGCCGGCGACATCGCGGCGGGCCGGATTCCGCTGGCGGTGATCGTCGTCGACCGCGCCGGGACGGTGTCCCACTGGAGCAGCGGCGCACGACGCCTGTTCGGCGTGCGCCGGGAGGACGCCGTCGGACGTCCCGCGGCGGACCTGCTGCCGGTCTCCGGCGCCCTCCCCGACGACCTCGACGACAGCGCGCCACCGGCCACCCACCCGCTCCACGACGGACCCGGCCCCGACCTGGAGACCTCCCTCGGCGGACAGAACGGGTACGCCACCGCCGGCCGCGCCCGCCTCGCCCCACCCGCGCAGGCGCCCGGCGGCGAGGACCGGCTCGACGTGCTGTGGTGGGCCTACCCGCTGGTCGGCCCCGGCCCCTCCCGGCTGCTCGTGCTCGCCGCCGACGCCACCCGGCTGCGCGACGAACGCGGCTACGACGACGAGACCGCCGAACGCATCTCACCCGGCTTCGCCCGCCACACCGAGCTGCCCGCCTCCGAGGAACTCGAACGGCGACTGCCCGACATCCTGCCCAACATGGGCCCCGGACTGAGCGCCCGCATCATCTCCCAGGTCCTCGAACTCGGCTACCCCGTCCTGGAGTTCAGCCAGTACGACCGGGTGCCCGTGACCCCGTACTGGGGCGTGCCCCGCCGCCCCGGCCGCACCCGCACCGAAGCCGTCGTACCGCAGCAGCGAACCCCGGTCCCGGTCCCGGCCGGCGCCGAACAGGACCTGGAGTACGCCGCCGCCCGCGAGCGCCTGGAGTTCCTCAACGAGGTCAGCTCCGGCATCGGCACCTCCCTCGACCTCGGCGAGACGATCCGTGAGGTCACCAGCGCCGCCGTGCCCCGCTTCGCCGACTTCGCCGGCACCCACCTGCGGGCCGCCGTGCTGGCCGGCGAGGGCTTCCCGGACGGACCGCCGGACGCCACCACCATGATGTTCCGCGTCTGGGTCGAGCACAACGACGAACCGGGCCGCTGGGACGACACCGTGCCCGTCGGCGAGGCCTTCGCCTTCCCCGAGCACACCCCGTTCTACCAGTGCATGAGCACCGGCGAACCGGTGCTCGTCCCCCGGGTCACCGAGGAACTGAGCGAACGCATCTCCGGCGAGTTCGAGAAACGCGACCTCCGGCCGCTGATCACCGGCCGGTCCCTGCTGATCGTCCCCCTCAAGGCGCGCAACGTCGTCCTCGGCTTCATGGTGCTGATGCGCCGCCCCGACCGGCCGCAGTTCGACGACATGGACCGCACCACCGGCGCCGAACTCGCCGCCCGCGCGGGCCTCGTCCTCGACAACGCCCGCATGTACACCTACCAGGAGAACGTCGCCGACACCCTCCAGGACAGCATGCTGCCTCAGGTCCAGCCACGGATGGCCGGCTGCGACATCGCCACCCGCTACCTGCCCGGCACCCGGCTCGGCCGGATCGGCGGCGATTGGTTCGACACCATCAAACTGTCCGGCTCCCGCACCGCCCTCGTCGTCGGCGACGTCATGGGCCACGGCCTCAACTCGGCCGCCATGATGGGCCAGTTGCGCACCGCCGTACAGACCATGGCCGCCATGGAGACCCCGCCCGTCCAACTGCTGCGCAACCTCGACGACCTGGCCCGCAGGCTCGGCGACACCTACCTCGCCACCTGCCTGTACGCCGTCTACGACCCCATCCGCGGCGAGCTGACCCTCGCCAACGCGGGCCACATCCCGCCCGTGCTGGTCCGCGCCGAGGACGGCAGCAGCGAACTCCTCGACCTGCCCACCGGCGCACCCGTCGGCGTCGGCGGCGTCCCCTTCGAGACCGCCCGGGTCAAGGTCCGGCCCGGCGACCGGCTGGTGCTGTGCACCGACGGACTGGTCGAGGTGCGCGGCTCCGACATCGGCGAGGGCCTCGCCGCGCTCTGCGAGTCCGCCGCCCACCCCGCGGCCTCCATGGACGACGCCTGCGACACCATCATCCGCGCCCTCAACACCCGCGGCGGCCGCAAGGACGACGTCGCCCTGCTCATGGCCCGCCTCAACGGCATCCCCAACGACCACGTCGCCGACTGGCAGCTCGACACCGACCCGCGCGAGGTGGCCCGGGCCCGCCGCCTGGTCCGCGGGCAGCTCCTCGACTGGGGTCTGCCGCAGGCCGTGGAGACCGCCGAACTGCTGGTCAGCGAGGTCGTCACCAACGCCGTCCGGCACGCCGAGGGCGACCGGGTCGGCCTGCGGGTGGTCCGCACCGACGCCCTGCTGTTCGAGGTCACCGACGACGAACCCACCCTGCCCGCCATGCTGAACGCCGGACCCCACGACGAGTCCGGCCGCGGCCTGCGCGTGGTCAGCCGGCTGGCCCGGGAGTGGGGCGCCAGCGCCACCGGGCACCGCAAGACCGTCTGGTTCGAACAGACCATCCCCGTCTCGTGAAGGTGACCGCCCGGCCCTTGCCCCGGGGCCGGTCGGCGCGATATCCCGATCACGCACACCGACCGTGGGGAGATCGCATGAACGTCTCGGACAAGTACCGCACCGCGTGGGAGAGTTACTGGAGCCAAACCTCCGACGCCCGGGGCGAGGCGATATGGGACTCCGACCCCTCGCTGAGCGCCGCACCGCACAGCGAACTGCTCCTGCCGCACGCCGACCCCGACCGTACGATCGTGGACCTTGGCTGCGGCAACGGCACCCAGACCCGCTACCTGGCCACCCGGTTCGCCCGCGCCGTCGGCGTCGACCTCTCCCACGCCGCCGTCGAACACGCCCGCCGCGCCGCGAACGGCGACCCCGTCGAGTTCCGGCAGCTCGACCTCACCGACACCGACGCCGTACGCGCCCTGCACCAGCACCTCGGCGACACCCACGTCTACATGCGGGCCGTCATCCACCAGAGCGAACCGCCCGCCCGCCCCGCGGTGGCCGCCGCCGTCGCCGAGCTGATCGGCAGCGAGGGACGCGCCTTCGTCGTCGAACTCACCTCCGGCTCCCGTGAGGTCCTCAAACGCGCCGCATCCGAGCCGGGCGGCCCGGGCCCCAAGCTCCAGCGCGTCTTCCACCACGGGCTCAAGCCCGCCGACGCCTCCGACGAGGAGATCCCGCGCCTGCTCACCGAGGCCGGCCTCACCGTCCTGGCCGACGGCGAGACGACCGTGCCGCAGACCGAGCACCTCACGGACGGCACCCGCATCGACCTGCCGGCCCACTGGTTCGTCCTCGCCCGGGCCTGACCGGGACCCGGCACCGCTTCCCCCGGCGGGGTCGTAGCCTGGCCGCCCCCCGGCGCGTAACGTGACGCAACATGAAGATCCTCATCAGTGCCGACATGGAGGGTGCCACCGGCGTCACCTGGCCCGCCGACGTGCTGCCGGGGACGCCCCAGTGGGAACGGTGCCGGTCGATGTTCACCTCGGACGTGAACGCCGCCGTGGAGGGCTTCTTCGACGGCGGCGCCGACCAGGTGCTGGTCAACGAGGCCCACTGGACCATGCGCAACCTGCTGCTGGAGCGGCTGGACGAGCGGGTGGAGATGCTCACCGGCCGGCACAAGGCGCTGTCCATGGTGGAGGGCGTCCAGCACGGGGACGTCGACGGCATCGCGTTCGTCGGCTACCACGCGGGCGCCGGCATGGAGGGCGTCCTCGCCCACACCTACCTCGCCAACCAGATCACCGGGGTGTGGCTGAACGACGTCCGCGCCAGCGAGGGTCTGCTCAACGCGCACGTCGTCGCCGAGTACGGCGTCCCCGTCGTCCTCGTCACCGGCGACGACACCGCCTGCGAGGACGCCCTCGGCTACGCACCCGAGGCACCGAAGGTCGCCGTCAAGGACCACGTGTCCCGGTACGCGGCCGTGTGCCGCACCCCGGCCAGGACCGCGGCCGACATCCGCGCGGCGGCCAAGGAGGCGGCCCGGCTGGCGGTTCGTCACCCACCCGTGCACGCCGGGCCGTTCACGGTCGCCGTCGAGTTCGACGCCGAACACCTCGCGATGGCCGCCACCGTCGTCCCCGGCGTGGCACGGATCGCGGAACGCAAGGTGGCCTACACCAGCGCCACGATGTACGAGGGGATCAGGACGTTCAAGGCGGTCACCACGATCGCCTCTGCCGCCGTGGAGGAGCAGTATGGCTGACCAGCGGGCCGACGAGCTGTCCCTGGACGAGGTCGTGGAGTTCACCTCCGGCCTGATCCGCATCGACACCACCAACCGGGGCAGCGGCGACTGCCGGGAACGGCCCGCCGCCGAGTACGCCGCCGAACGGCTGGCCGGGGCCGGCCTGGAACCCCTGCTGCTGGAACGCACCCCGGGCCGCACCAACGTGGTGGCCCGGATCGAGGGCACCGACCCCTCCGCCGACGCGCTGCTGCTCCACGGCCACCTCGACGTCGTCCCCGCCGAGGCCGCCGACTGGCGTGTCCACCCCTTCTCCGGCGAGGTCCGCGACGGCGTGGTGTGGGGGCGCGGCGCCGTCGACATGAAGAACATGGACGCGATGATCCTCGCGGTGGTCCGGTCCTGGGCCCGGCAGGGCGTCCGGCCCCGCCGCGACCTCGTCCTCGCGTTCACCGCCGACGAGGAGGCCAGCGCCGAGGACGGCTCCGGGTTCCTCGCCGACCGGCACCCCGAACTCTTCGAGGGCTGCACCGAGGGCATCGGCGAGTCCGGCGCCTTCACCTTCCACGACGGCTCCGGCCGGGAGATCTACCCCATCGCCGCGGGGGAGCGGGGCACCGGCTGGCTGAAGCTCACCGCGCGCGGCCGCGCCGGACACGGCTCCAAGGTGAACACGGAGAACGCGGTGACCCGGCTCGCCGCCGCCGTCACCCGCATCGGCGAACACGAGTGGCCGCTCCGGCTCACCCCGACCGTACGGGCCGCCCTCACCGAACTCGCCGCGCTCTACGGCATCGACGCCGACCTCCGGGAGGCCGACCGGCTGCTGGAGAAACTGGGCCCCGCGGCCAGACTGGTCGAGGCGACCGTCCGCAACAGTGCCAACCCGACCATGCTGGACGCCGGTTACAAACTCAACGTCATCCCCGGCGAGGCCGTCGCCTACGTCGACGGACGCTATCTGGCCGGCAGCGAGGAGGAGTTCACCGCCACGCTGGACGAACTGACGGGCCCGGACGTCCGGTGGGAGTTCGCGCACCGCGAAGTCGCCCTGGAGGCACCGCTGGACGCGCCGCTGTTCGCGAAGATGCGGGCCGCGGTGGAGGAGTTCGCACCCGACGGGCACGTGGTGCCGTACTGCATGTCGGGCGGCACCGACGCCAAGCAGTTCTCCCGGCTCGGCATCACCGGATACGGCTTCTCCCCGCTGAAGCTGCCCGCAGGCCTCGACTACCAGGCGCTGTTCCATGGCGTGGACGAACGGGTGCCCGTGACGGCGCTGCACTTCGGGGTCCGCGTCCTGGACCGCTTCCTGCGGACGGCCTAGACGGTGGGGGAGCAGGTGCTCACAGAACCGTACGGATCGTGGCCGTCGCCCATCGACGCGGCGCTCGCCGCCGCACACGACGGACGGCCGGAGTGGGTGGACTTCGTCGGCGACGAGATCTGGTGGACCGAGCCCCGGCCGGCCGAGGGCGGTCGCCGCGCCCTGGTCAGACGGCGCACCGACGGCCGCGAGGAGTCCGTGCTGCCGGCGCCGTGGAACGTGCGCAGCCGGGTCATCGAGTACGGCGGCCGGCCCTGGACCGGGACCGTGCGGGACGGCCGGCCGCTGATCGTTTTCGTGCACTTCGCCGACCAGCGGCTGTACCGGTACGAGCCCGGCGACGAGCCCGTCCCGCTCACCCCCCTCTCCCCGCCGGGCGGCGGCCTGCGCTGGGCGGAGCCCCGGGTCGACCTCGCCCGCGGCGAGGTGTGGTGCGTGCTGGAGGAGTACACCGGGGACGGCCCCGACGACGTACGGCGTCTCCTGGCCGCCGTACCGCTGGACGGCTCGGCCGCCGGCGACCGCGGAGCCGTCCGCGCCCTGGCCGAACCCCGGCACCGGTTCGTCACCGGCGCCCGGCTGTCACCGGACGGCCGACGGGCGGCATGGCTGGCGTGGGACCATCCGCGGATGCCGTGGGACGGGACGGAGCTGCTGGTCGCCGCGGTGGGGGAGGACGGCCGGCTGGACGACGTGCATACAGTCGCCGGTGGACCGGATGAAGCGGTCGCGCAGGTCGAATGGTCGGCGGACGGCAGCATCCTGTATACGAGCGACCGCAGCGGCTGGTGGAACCTCTACCGCGACGGCGTCCCGCTCTGCCCGCGCGAGGAGGAATTCGGCGGGCCGCTGTGGCAGCTGGGGCTGCGCTGGTTCGCGCCGCTGGACGACGGTCTCCTGGCGGTCGTACACGGTCGCGGGTCGACCGTACTCGGGATATTGGATACAGAATCCGGTGAGCTGGTCGACGCCGCCGGACCGTGGACGGAATACAGTGCCACCCTCGCCACCCACGGCCACCGCGTCGTCACCGTCGCCGCCAGCCCGCGTGCCGCGTACGAAGTGGTCGAACTGGACACCGCCACCGGCCGCGCCCGCGTGATCGGCGCCCGGCACCGGGACCCCGTGGACCCGGCCCACTACCCGGAGCCCCGGATCCGCACCTTCACCGGCCCCGACGGCCGCGAGGTGCACGCCCACGTCTACCCGCCGCACCACCCCGCACGGACCGCGCCCGACGGCGAACTGCCCCCGTACGTCGTCTGGGCGCACGGCGGGCCCACCAGCCGCGTGCCGCTCGTCCTGGACCTGGCGATCGCCTACTTCACCTCCCGCGGCATCGGGGTCGCCGAAGTGAACTACGGCGGCTCCACCGGATACGGCCGCGCCTACCGGGAGCGGCTGCGCGAGCAGTGGGGCGTGGTCGACGTCGAGGACTGCGCGGCCGTGGCCCGCGCCCTCGCCGACGAGGGCACCGCCGACCCCGCCCGGCTGGCGATCCGGGGCGGCAGCGCGGGCGGCTGGACCGCCGCCGCCTCCCTGACCACCACCGACGTCTACGCCTGCGGCACCATCGTCTACCCGGTGCTCGACCTCGCCACCTGGGGCCCCGGCGAGACCCACGACTTCGAGTCCCGCTACCTGGAATCGCTGATCGGCCCCCTCGCCGAGGTGCCCGCCCGGTACGCCGAACGCTCCCCGACCACGCACGCCGACCGGCTGAGCGCGCCCTTCCTGCTGCTCCAGGGCCTGGACGACGTCATCTGCCCGCCCGCCCAGTGCGAACGCTTCCTCGCCCGGATCGCCGGCCGGGGCGTACCGCACGCCTACCTCACCTTCGAGGGCGAGGGGCACGGATTCCGCCGGGCCGATACCATGATCCGCGCCATGGAGGCCGAACTGTCCCTGTACGCCCAGGTGTTCGGGCTGGATCCGACACCGCGGCCACCGAAGGTGGAGCTGACCCCGTGAAGCAACTCGTACGGCCGCACCGGCTGGGCCCCGGCGCGCGCGTCGCCGTCGTCGCCCCCAGCGGACCGGTGCCCGAGGAGCGGCTCCAGGCCGGCCTCGACGTGCTGCGCGGCTGGGACCTCGACCCGGTGGCCGCCCCCCACGTCCTGGACCGCCACCCCGAGTTCGACTACCTCGCCGGCACGGACGCCGACCGCGCCGCCGACTTCCAGAACGCCTGGTGCGACCCCGCCGTCGACGCCGTGCTGTGCGCCCGCGGCGGCTACGGCGTGCAGCGCATGATCGACCTGCTCGACTGGGACGCGCTGCGCGCGGCCGGGCCGAAGGTCTTCGTCGGGTTCAGCGACCTCACCGTGCTCCACGAGGCCATCGCCACCCGCCTGGGCCTGGTCACGCTGTACGGGCCGATGGCGGCCGGCATCGACTTCATCAAGAACGCCCGCGCCCAGGAGCACCTGCGGGCCACGCTCTTCACACCCGAGACGGTCCGCACCATCGCCTCCGGCGGCACCGCCCTGGTGCCCGGCCGGGCCCGGGGCGTCACCCTCGGCGGCTGCCTCTGCCTGCTCGCCGCGGACCTCGGCACCCCGCACGCCCGGCCCTCGGCGGGCGGCGGACTGCTCTGCCTGGAGGACGTGGGCGAGGAGACGTACCGGCTGGACCGTTACCTCACCCAACTGCTGCGCTCCGGCTGGCTGGAGGGGGTACGCGGGGTGCTGCTCGGATCCTGGGAGGAGTGCGCCGACGACGACCGTCTGCGGCCGCTGCTCGCCGACCGGCTCGGCGGACTCGGGGTGCCGGTGGCGGAGAACCTCGGCTTCGGCCACTGCGCGGGTGCGCTCACCATCCCGTTCGGGGCATCGGCCGAACTCGACGCCGACACGGGCACGTTGACGCTGGACGAGCCGGCGCTGCGCTGAGCCCGTAGGCTGGCCGCATGCCGCACCCTCCGTCCCGCCACCTCGCCGAAGGCCCCCGCGTCGTCCTCCGCCCCTTCACCCCCGAGGACGGCCCCGAGTTCACCGCCCGGGCCCGGGAGAGCAAGGACCTGCACCGGCCGTGGCTGTTCCCACCGGACAGCGACGAGGCGTACGCCGACTACGCCGGCCGGCTCGTCGAGGACCCTGACCGGGCCGGGTTCCTGGTGTGCGAGAAGGACAGCGGGGCCATCGCCGGCTTCATCAACATCAACAACATCGTGCGGGGCGGCTTCCAGTCCGGTGCCCTCGGCTACGGCGCCTTCGCGCACGCGGCCGGGCGGGGCCTGATGCGCGAAGGCATGGAGCTGGTGATCGCCTACGCGTTCGGGCCGCTGGGCCTGCACCGGCTGGAGATCAACGTCCAGCCCGGCAACGCCGCCTCCATCGCCCTCGCCCGCGGCGCCGGCTTCCGCCTGGAGGGCTTCTCCCCGGACATGATCTACGTCGACGGAGCCTGGCGCGACCACGAGCGCTGGGCCCTCACCGTGGAGATGCGCGGGGGCACGGCTCAGCCCCGCTGATCCGCGTACTCGAAGACCGCACCGTCCGGATGCACCGCCAGCAGGTTCCGGCCGGCCGGCGTCGGCACCGGCCCGGCGACGATCCGGGCACCCAGCTCGGTCAGCAGCCGGTGGGCCTCGTCCACGTCCTGCACGGCGATCGTCGCGGCCACCTTGCGCAGGATCTCCAGCTCCGACTCCGGGCCGCTCATCAGCAGGAAGGAACCGATCGCGGCGACCTCGACCTCGCCGCGCCGGAAGCGCAGCGCGTCGCGGCCCGCCAGCCGCTCGTAGAAGGGGACGGCGGCTTCGAGGTCATCGACGCAGATACGCAGCGAGGCGCCCAGAATCTCCATGCGGCCGAGCCTAGTTGGCGCCGCCGCCGACGCGCAGGCCCCTGGGCGTTACCCGCTGTGCCCACCGGGTACCCGCAGGGTATGGACCGCTTCGATCACCTGGAACACCTGGACAAGCACCTCGTCGAAGAACTGGCTCAGGTGGCACGCGAGACGGTACGCGACGAACTGCGCGAGCAGTCGCGCAAGCGGCGCCGCACCGCCATGCTGTACGCCGCGTCGGGCGCCGCCGCCCTGTACGCGGGCGGCGCCGTGGCCCTCGCCGTCGGTCTGGCCCTGGCGATCGGGCTGCCCGGCTGGGCCGCGGCACTGATCACCGGGGCGCTCCTGGGCGTGGTGGCGTACGCCCTGCGGGGCGCCGCCCACTCCGACCACGGCCAGCACACCCCGCACCGCGTGCTCGGCGGCAGCCCGCCGGGCGCCCCGCCGAGCGGCCTCGGCATGCCGTACCCGCCGATGCCGCACACACCGCCCGAGCCCCCCGTGGACCCCGACGGCCCGCACCACAGGGCCTGACACCGAAGGGGCGGCGAAAAACCGAAGGGGCGGGGCATGCGCCCCGCCCCTTGCCCACGTGCCCACGCCCTCCGGACGGTCCCGCTCACCCGGTGAGCTGCGGCAGCACCTTCGTCCGGTAGAAGTCGAAGAACCCGCGCTGGTCCGGCCCGATCTGATTGACGTACACCCGGTCGAAACCGGCGTCGGCGAACGCCCGCAGGGCCGAGACGTGCTCGTCCACGTCGTCCCCGCACACCGTCTTGTCCCGCACCATGTCCTCGGTGACCAGCTCCTGCAACTGCTCGAAGTGCCGCGGCGAGGGCAGCACCTGGCCCATCTCGCCGGGCAGCAGCTCGTTGAACCAGAGCCTGTGCACCGTACGGACGCACGCGTCGCGGTCGGTGCCGTAGCAGACCTTCGTGCCGCCGCTGACCAGCTTGGCCCCGCCGCCGCCCTTGCGGAACCGGGTGACCATCTCCTCCTCCGGCATCATCGTGATGTAGCCGTCGGCCACCCGGGCGGCCAGCGCGGTCGCCTTCGGGCCGAAGCCGGAGATGTCGATCGGGACGGGCTCGTCGGGCACCGTGTAGAGGCGGGCGTTCTCCACCGTGTAGTGGGTGCCGTGGTGGGTGACCTCCTCACCGGTGAACAGCCGGCGCATCACCTGGATCGCCTCCTCCAGCATCTCCAGGCGCACCTGCGTCGGAGGCCAGCGGTCGCCCAGGATGTGCTCGTTCAGCGCCTCGCCGGTGCCGACGCCCAGCCGGAAGCGGCCCTCGGTCATCACCGCGCTGGTCGCCGCGGCCTGCGCCACCACCGCCGGGTGCATCCGCACGGTCGGGCAGGTCACCGCGGTCTCGATGGGCAGCGACACCGCCTCCGACAGCGCGCCGATCACCGACCACACGAACGCGCTCTGTCCCTGCGCGTCGTTCCACGGGTGGTAGTGGTCGGAGATCCACAGCGCCTGGAAACCGGCCTGCTCGGCCATCCGGGCCTGCTCGACGAGGGCAGCGGGGTCGTGCTCCTCGCTCGCCAGGAAATAGCCGTACTCGGGCATGGGCAAACCTCCGCGGGCGAAGCCTGCTGATCCGTTCCCGGCCCGGGTAACCGGGCCCCACCGGGCGAAACGCCGGTACGGCGCGGGCGGCGGGGACGGCGTCCGGGTGCTCGCGGGGGCGTACGGGTGACCCGCCCGGCGTTTGGGTGCCCCCGCCCCGGTTACGCGGAAGACCTCGGAGGAGCCAGACCGCCGGAGGCGCACCGTGAGCCGACCTCGCGTCCTGATCGTCGGCGCCGGTTTCGCCGGGTACCGGGCTGCCCGCACTCTGGCCCGGCTGACCCGCGACCGCGCCGACGTCGTCCTGCTGAACCCGACCGACTACTTCCTGTACCTGCCGCTGCTGCCGCAGGTCGCCGCCGGCGTCCTGGAGGCCCGGCGGGTCACCGTGTCCCTGCCGGGCACGCTGCGCGGGGTGCGCCTGGTGCTCGGCGAGGCGGACGGCATCGACCTGGACGGCCGCACCGTCCGCTACCGCGACCCCGAGGGCGGAGCCGGCAGCCTCGGCTACGACCGGCTGGTGCTGGCCGTCGGCAGCGTCAACAAGCTGCTGCCGGTCCCCGGGGTCGCCGAGCACGCGCACGGGTTCCGCGGGCTGCCGGAGGCGCTGTACCTGCGCGACCACGTGACCCGGCAGGTGGAGCTGGCGGCCGCCGGGAGCGACCGCGAGACCTGCGCCGCCCGCTGCACCTTCGTGGTGGTCGGCGCCGGCTACACCGGCACCGAGGTCGCCGCCCATCTGCAGATGCTCACCGACCGGCTGGCCCGCCGGCAGCCGCTGCCCGCGGGCGTGCGGCCCCGCTGGATCCTGCTGGACACCGCGCCGCGAGTGCTGCCGGAGCTGGACGAGCGGCTCTCCCGTACCGCCGGCCGGGTGCTGCGGGCACGCGGCGTCGACGTGCGGACGGGCACGTCGGTGAAGGAGGCCACCCGGGACGGGGTGCTGCTCACCGACGGGGAGTTCGTCGCCACGCGGACCCTGGTGTGGTGCGTGGGCGTACGGCCCGATCCGCTGGTGGACGCCGTCGGGCAGCCACTGGAACGCGGGCGGCTGATCGTCGACCCGCATCTGCAACTGCCGGGCCGCACCGACGTGTTCGCCTGCGGGGACGCGGCGGCCGTGCCCGACCTGGAGCGTCCGGGGGAGTTCACGCCGATGACGGCGCAGCACGCCTGGCGGCAGGGCCGGGTGGCCGGCGAGAACGTGGCCGGCTCACTCGGCCTGGGCCGGCGCCGGCGCCCGTACCGCCACCGGGACCTGGGTTTCGCCGTCGACCTGGGCGGTGCCCGGGCCGCCGCCAACCCGTTCGGCATCCCGCTGTCCGGCCCGGTGGCGGGCGCGGTCACCCGTGGCTACCACCTGGCCGCGCTGCCCGGCAACCGCATCCGGGTCGCCGCCGACTGGCTGCTGGACGCCGTACTCCCGCGCCAGGGAGTCCAGTTGGGCCTCGTACGGTCCTGGTCGGTGCCGCTGGACACGGCTTCACCCGAACTGGCGCGGGTACCGGGCGGACCGGACCGACCGTCCGCCCAGGCAGGAGACGACACCATGACACAGCAGAACAACCGGCCCGCCGAGCCCGCACGGAACCAGCCCGGCGGGGAACCGGCCAGAAACCAGCCCGGCGGGGAGCCCGCCAGGAACCAGCCCGGCGGCGAGCCCGCCAGGAACCAGCCCGGCGCGGAGCGGACCGGGGGCGGGGAGGACCATCCGGCTCCCGGCCCCGTCAAGCGCACCGACACCCCCGAGCCCGCCGGACCGGGCGATCCCGCGGACCGCCCGAACCCACCCGACTGAGCGCCGCCCGGCGCGACCCAGCGCAAGGAGACCGAGGAGACACATGAACACCGACGAACTCGCCGAACTGGGCCAGCAGCTGCGCGTGGACAGCGTGCGGGCGTCCGCCGCCGCGGGATCCGGGCACCCCACGTCCTCGATGTCCGCCGCCGACCTGCTGGCCGTCCTGCTCGCCAATCACCTGCGCTACGACTTCGAGCGCCCCGAACACCCCGCGAACGACCGCTTCGTCCTGTCCAAGGGACACGCCTCACCACTGCTGTACGCCGCGTACAAGGCGGCCGGCGCGATCGAGGACGGCGAGCTGGTCA
Source organism: Streptomyces sp. NPDC046881 (assembly GCF_040645015.1). Taxonomy (NCBI): domain Bacteria; kingdom Bacillati; phylum Actinomycetota; class Actinomycetes; order Kitasatosporales; family Streptomycetaceae; genus Streptomyces; species Streptomyces sp. NPDC046881. The sequence goes on from NZ_JBEYXJ010000116.1 coordinate 23,182, forward strand.
CCTTCCGCAAGATCGGCAGCCGGCTGGAGGGCCACCCGACACCCCGCCGCCTGCCCTGGGTGGAGACCGCCACCGGCTCCCTCGGCCAGGGCCTGCCCGTCGGCGTCGGCATCGCCCTCGCCGGGAAACGGCTGGACCGCACCGGCTACCGGGTGTGGGTGCTGTGCGGCGACAGCGAACTCGCCGAGGGATCGATCTGGGAGGCCGCCGAACACGCCGGCTACGAGAACCTCGACAACCTCGTCGCCATCGTGGACGTCAACCGGCTCGGCCAGCGCGGCCCCACCCGGCACGGCCACGACCTGAACGCCTACGCCCGCCGCTTCCAGGCCTTCGACTGGCACACCATCGAGATCGACGGCCACGACGTCGACGCGATCGACCGCGCCTACGGCGAGGCGCTGTCCACCACCGGGCAGCCCACCGTGATCCTCGCCCGCACCCTGAAGGGCCGGGGCGTCGCCGCCGTCGAGGACCGCGAGGGCCTGCACGGCAAGCCGCTGCCCGAAGCCGAGGACGCCATCGCCGAACTCGGCGGCCCCCGCGACCTGCACGTCCGCGTGTCCGAGCCGCAGGCCGCCGCCGCACTGCGCTCACTGACCACCGAGGCCGTCCAGCTGCCCCGCTACGACCAGGGCGACGAGGTCGCCACACGGGACGCCTTCGGCAAGGCCCTCGCCGCCCTCGGCGCCGCCCGCGGCGACGTCGTCGCCCTGGACGGCGAGGTCGGCGACTCCACCCGCACCGAGGAATTCGCCAAGGAGCACCCCGACCGGTTCTTCGAGTGCTACATCGCCGAGCAGCAGCTCGTCGCCACCGCCGTCGGCATCGCCGCCCGCGGCTGGGTGCCGTACGCCTCCACCTTCGCCGCCTTCCTCTCCCGCGCCCACGACTTCGTGCGCATGGCGTCCATCAGCGGCTCCGGGCTCAACCTGGTCGGCTCGCACGCCGGAGTCGCCATCGGACAGGACGGACCCTCCCAGATGGGCCTGGAGGACCTGGCGATGTTCCGGTCCGTGTACGGCTCCACGGTGCTGTACCCGTGCGACGCCAACCAGACCGCCCGGCTCGTCGCCACCATGGCCGGCCTCGACGGCATCCGCTATCTGCGCACCTCCCGCGGCAAGACCCCGGTGATCTACGGCCCCGACGAGGAGTTCCCCGTCGGCGGCAGCAAGACGCTGCGCTCCGGCGAGGACGACCGGCTCACCGTCGTCGCCGCCGGGACGACCGTGCCCGAGGCGCTGGCCGCCGCCGACCGGCTCGCCGCCGACGGCATCCGGGTACGGGTGATCGACCTGTACTCCGTCAAGCCCGTCGACGCCGAGACCCTGCACCGGGCGGCCGAGGAGACCGGCTGCCTGCTCACGGTGGAGGACCACCACCCCGAGGGCGGCATCGGGGACGCCGTCGCCGAGGCGTTCGGCGACGGCCGGCCGGTGCCCCGCCTGGTCCGGCTCGCGGTGCGCACCATGCCGGGCTCGGCCGCCCCCGACGAGCAGCTGCACGCGGCCGGCATCGACGCCACGGGCATCGCGGCGGCGGCCCGGATGCTGGTCGAGGAGGCGGTCGTACGATGAGCCGCGGCGACGCCCGGACCCTCCGGGCGGGCCGCCGCACGGTCCAGATCCAGCGGCCGGGGAAGGTGCTCTTCCCCGGCCGCGGGGGCGCGAAGGAACACACCAAGGGCGACCTCGCCGACTACTACCGGTCCGTCGCGCCGTACCTGCTGCCGCACCTGCGGGGCCGCCCGCTCACGCTGGAACGCTGCCCGGACGGCCTCGACGGCCCACGGTTCTGGCAGAAGAACACCCCCGAGCACTACCCGGACTGGATCACCCGCGTCCAGGTCGCCAAGGAAGGCGGCACGGTCACACACATCGTCTGCGACGACACCGCCACCCTCCTCTACCTCGCCGACCAGGCCTGCGTCACCCTGCACCGCTGGCTCTCCCGCACCGACCGGGCCGGCGGCCCCGACCACCCCGACCGGCTGGTCTTCGACCTCGATCCCGCCGGCGACGACTTCGCCGCCGTCCGGGACGCGGCCCACTGGATGCGTGAGCTGCTGGACGAGCTGGGCCTGCCCGCGGCACCCATGACCACCGGCTCGCGCGGCCTGCACCTCGTCGTACCGCTGGACGGCCGCCACGACTTCGACGAGGTGCGACGGTTCGCCCACGACGTCGCCGAGCTGGCCGCCTCCCGGCACCCCGACCGGCTCACCACCGCGGCCCGCAAACAGGACCGCGCGGACCGCCTCTACCTGGATGTGCAGCGCAACGGCTACGCCCAGACCGCCGCGCCCTGCTCGACGTGGGGGGCATGAAGGTGGCCGAGATCGCAGACGTACT
>NZ_JBEYXJ010000117.1:0-25224 GCF_040645015.1 Streptomyces sp. NPDC046881
GGTCCACCTGCGGGTGGGCCGGTTCGCGGCGGGGTTTTGGTCGGCGGCTTGTCCCGGGTCCCTGGTTACCGATTCCTTCTTTTCGTTTTCTGCGGAATGCAGTTCGAGTGGGATCGGAATAGTTCGCTTTCCGTGCGGAGGGGACGCGGTGAGGGGCTCCTGCCGGTAACAGGAGCCCCCTGTTCCGCCCGGTGTTGTGCTGCCGCGCCCAGGAAGGGAGAGGGACGGCCTTTTTCGAGGGCGGGGTTCCGCTTGTTCAGCTCATCATCGGGTGGGCCGCTATGCAAGATCTTTCGTGTTCGGGATGGGTCCGGAACCGTTCGGAACGATGAATGCGCAGTTCAGGGGCGTGTGGGCTGGTGTGGCGGTGTCGTGCAGGTGTGTGCTGCGGCCGGCATGCAGCTGACCGGTCCGGGTGTTGGCGGGTGATCCGCCGGACGGTTCCATACGCCGCGCTTTCCAAGTGGAAAAGGATTCCGAAATCGAGCGGTGATTATCCCGGATGATTCCGGTTGAGCCGAAGGGTTTTCCTCCGGTGCAGCCAAGGCAGAGACTGGGTGACAGCCGCATCACAGCCGGTAACTGAGATGCGGTGCCGTTTCGGCGATCTTCGCCGCGCCCAGGGAGGGGAACAACCGTGTCAGTACGCATTAACCTGTCCCGGCACCACCGGCAGGCGGTGTCCGCAAACCACGCGCAGTGCGGCGCAAGCCTCACGCCACTGCAGCGGATCACCGTCTTCACGGTCATCCTGCTCGTGGTGATCATCCTCGTGTGCAGCGGGCAGCCCGCGTACGACGTCATCGGGCTGGTCGCGGCGGCCGGAGCCGCCGCCTCGCAGATCGGCCCCTGGCTGAGCGGACAGCGCCCGGCCGTCGGCTTGGCCGGGGGTGCGTGATGAAACTGCCGGGAGGCTGGCCGGGCGCGCGGGGCAAGCAGGGCAAGGGGCCCGACCCGCTGCGGGTGCGCAACCAGAAGCAGTTCCGCGACGCGCTGAAGCAGCTGCGCGGGGGCAAGAGCTACAAGGCCATCGCGACGGCCAGCAAGGGGGACCTGCCGAGCACCACGATCTACACGGTGCTGACGAAGGACGCGCTGCCCTCTCAGGACTTCGTGGTGAAGTACCTGCCGGCCTGCGGGCTGAGCGAGGCGGACCAGAAGGTATGGTTGCGGTGCTGGGAGACGCTCAGCAACCAGCCCGGGCAGCCGGCCGGACACGGCAGGCGCTGGGAGGGTCTGCCGGGCGGTGGCCGCGGGCGCCTGCGCGCCGGCCTGGCGGCCGGCGCCGCGCTCCTTCTCGTCGCCGCCGCCATCGTGGCCTGGCAGGTGCACGAGGGGAACCTGGACGACTTCAAAAGCCAGCACTGCGGCACGTCCAACCCGGACCTGGTGACCGGCAAGGACCGCGAGTGCACCGGCGTCACCGACGGCAGCGACGGCTCGGCCGTCTTCGGCGACGACCTCAAGCCCCTCATGGAGGCCATCGCCGCGGAAAACAGCGACGTCACCGACGGCGGTGACTACGTGACGTTCGCCTTTCTCACACCGCTCAGCTCGACGGACGCCAACGCGCTGACCGTGGGCCAGTACGTGGCCGAACTCGAGGGCGCCTACACGGCCGTGGAGGAAGAGAACAAGAAGGACAGCAGGCCGAAGATCCGGCTGCTGGTGGCGTCGATGGGCAGCTCCGAACGAGCATGGAAGACGGCCGTCGACAAGCTGAAGGCCCGCAAGGACGCGGAGCACCTGGTCGCGGTGGCCGGGCTGGGGCTGTCCCAGCAGGAAACGGTCGATGCCGCCCGCGAGCTGAGCAAGGCCGACCTGCCCATGGTCGGGGACCTGATCACTGCGGACGGCTTCGACGCCACCGGCGCCGTCGACGGCAAGGGACCGATCAACGGACTGGCCCGGGTCGCCCTGTCCAACACCGACCAGCTCACCGCGATCAGCAAAACACTCGGCTCCGGCCGGCGCACCGCCGCCCTGATCAGCACCAAAGTGACCCCCAACGGCACCCGCGACCTCTACACCGAATCCCTCCAGCACGGCTTTCGGACCATCGCGGACCTGAAGAAGCACCTGGACCCCAACTCCGACTTCGTCTTCGACCCGCGCGGCGGGCCCGGCGCCATCCTGCCCACCATCAGCCAAAGCTTCTGCAACACGAGCAAGGCCATCGACACCGTCTACTACGCCGCCCGCGTCAAGTACCTGCCGCAATTCCTCGACGCGCTGGCCCAACGCAGCTGCCACGCCCAGCCCATCACCGTCGTCACCGGATCGGACGCGGCAGCCCTCGACCCCAAGACCGAAGCACTCCACAACGCTGACGCACCGATCACCGTGCTGTACGCGTCCTTCCCCGACGCCGCACAGTTCCGCGGCCCCGACAACCCCGACCGCGGCCTGTACAACGCGTTCGTGAAGAACTTCACCGCCCCCCACCACGACCAGCAGTTCCCCGTGCAACACCTCACCAGCAGCTACTGGCCCATCGTCGCCCACGACGCCGTCCTCACCGCAGCAACCGCCCTGCACAACGCCGCCGCCCACGGCGACGGACCGACCAACCTGCCCAACCGCTACGCCGTCAGGAACGAGCTGTACGCCCTGCGCAACGACGCCGTCGCCGGCGCAAGCGGCCACTTCGGCATCGACGCCAACGGCAACCGCACCCGCACCGACACCGTCACCACCGTCCACCGCCTCGGCCAGGCCCTGCCCAAGACCACCGGCCACACCAACTGACCAAGCACCCCGAACCAGCGGTGGGGGCAGACCCGTATCGGGCCTGCCCCCACCGGCCTTCTCGGCACCCGACCGGGCGGCGCCCGAACTCTTTTCTCCTTGCGCGCTCCGGCCTGCTGAGCTGCTGCTTCAGCAGGCGTCGTCGTCCGCCTTCAGTACATGGACCGGGGTATCCCGGGACATCCCCCAGTATGTCGGTATCCCGGCCCCCAACGGCCCAGCTGGCGAACGGAGGGGCGGTGACGTCCGCCTGGGCGCTCCTCTCCGGGTTCAGTCGCAGGACCCTCGCACCGGGTCTGCCTCGGCGCGCTACCAGCAATGGCTGGATCAGGAAGCCGCACATCCCGAACAGCCCGCGGAGTCCGGCTCATCCCCTCCACAAGGGCTACGTTCCGTTACCGTCTCGGGTTCCGGTGAAGGTGAATGCCTGGCTGGAGGCTCCGGTGCAGTCGGTTTGCGCGGCTTCGGCGCCGTCGGTGACGGGGGGCAGGAATCCCACGCAGAGGCCGCTGTGCAGTGGCCGGAGTCGGAAGCCGCTGCCGGAGGCTTCCAGGCGGAACTTCTGGTTGTTGCTGTCTTCGCAGTCTCGGGGGGCGAGCAGGGCTCCGGGGGAGGTGGAGGCTCCGTCCACGGCGAGGCAGCCGATGCCCTTGCCGGGATCGGGGTTGTGCCACTGGATGCGGTAGGTCTGTCCGCTCAGCTTTTCCAGGTAGACGCGAGGCAGGGGGGCATCCGCGCAAGCATGCTGGACGGCGATTTCACGAGTGGTGCGCCCGTTGCGTTCGCGTCCCTCGGTGAGACAGAGGGAAGGCGAGGACGCCGGGTGGATGAGGCTCCAGCCGGCAGTCGGCATCCGGGCGGGAACATGCGTGGGGCTGTGGCTGGGGCGGGGAGCGGCCGTCTTGTCCCGTTCGACCGGCGAGGCGGTGGGGGAGACAGCGGGCAGGGCGTCGGCCGTCCGGTGCTTGGCGGGTGAGGAAGTAGGCTGTTTGGAACGTGTGCTGGGCGAGGCGTTTGCGTGCGGGGATCGCGTGGGGGCACCGCCGGCACCGCCGGCATCGCCGCCCGTACCGTCGTTGGACGGCCACAGCGCCAGCGCCAGTATCCCGACGACCGTGCACGCGGCGATGGCGACCAGCGGTCCCTGCCGGCGCCAGTTCGACTGAGCGCTGGCAGGATCGGTGGTGTCATCGGCCGGGTCGCCAGCGGTCGGTTCGCCGGCTGGGTCGGTGTCCGGGTTCTGTTCTTCGGCGGCTGCTGCCATGGGGGGCGGCACCGCCGCCTGCGGCGCGCCGTCGTCGTCCTCTTGGGAAGTGTTCTGCGGTGCGTCCTCGCCAGCGGACGCAGGTGTGGCGCTGCCGGATATGGACAGGTGCCGTCGGGCGTCGAGCCATGCTTGCACCGTGTCGTCGTCGCCGCCGCACGCCCGTACGTAGGCGGCCAGGAGTTCGGCGCGGGGCAGGTCGTTGCGGCTCAGGGCGGCGGAGATCGTCGTGCGCGGCAGGACGTCGCCGGCGTCGGTGGCGTTGCGTTCCAGCTGTCGGTAACTCAGGTCCGCCCAGCGGCGTAACTGCCGCATCAGCTCCATGAACTGCGCAGGGCTGTCTGCCGCTGCCGGGTCGGGCCCCTGTCCCATCACCACTCCCTTGTCGCATGAGTACCAAGGGAGCTTAAAGGCAGTTGATCCGTACATCAGTGCTCTTTCCAGCATCCTTCTGCCACCTTCGAAAGTCGGGGGCGGCTGCTGCCCAGGACCCACCACCCGTACGGAGCCTGCGGATTCTTCACTGGCCTATGTGGCGGTAGGCGACGACGTGGGCGGAGTTTGGAAGAGGGGCGATGGTGACCACGGTGCCGGGCCGGGGGGCGTGGATGACCTGTCCGTTGCCGATGTACAGCCCGACGTGGCCGCCGCCGTGGGACAGGACGAGGTCCCCGGGCACCAGGCGGTTGCGGGTGGTGGCGGTTCCTGCGTGGATCTGTCCCCATGTGGTGCGCGGCAGTGTCACCCCGGCCGCCTGCCAGGCCCGCATCACCAGGCCGGAGCAGTCGAAGCTGTGCGGCCCGGTGGCGCCCCACACGTACGGCTTGCCCAGCTGTGCTTGGGCATAGGCCACGGCGTTCACCGCGGACCTGGCCGGCTTGGCCGGCTTGGCGGGCTTGGGGACGGGCGTCGTGCTGGGCTGCCGGCCCGGCGCAGGCGCGGTCATCGACGGCGTGGTCGTCGTGGGCCGGGCGAAGCCGGGAGCGTCCGGCTTGACGGGAATACGCAGCGTCCGCCCGGAGTAGATCAGGGTCGACGATCCCAGGTGGTTGAGCCGCTGCAGCTGCTTCACGGTCGTGCCGTGCGTGCGCGCCAGCTCCCACAGCGTGTCACCGGGCCGCAGCCCGATCTCTTTGCCCTTCACGGGCTTGGCCTTGGCTGTGCCCGGCACGGCAGGCTTGGCCGGGTGCGCTTGCGCGGGCTTGGGGACCGCCGGTGCTTCCGGCCGGAGCGTGACCGACGGCCCGCCGGCCGCAGACGAGTCCGACGGCCCGTGCACGGCCAGCAGCATGCCCGCCAGCACCGAGAGCACGAACCCCACAGCCAGTCCCGCCACCGCGGCCATGCCGTTGCGGATCTTCTTCGCGCCCGCGCCGGGGGTGCGCGGCCTGCGGTGCGCCCCCGGCGCCGACCGGAGCACCTTCCGCGCGGTCTGCTTCCCCGGCACCTGCCGCCAGGGCAGGCGTGTCTGCCGTCCCATTGCAACCTCCTCGAGATGACCGCGTAGTTCGCGGCCCGGCAAGGAGGTTGTTTCGCCTCGAAGGTGTCCCGCTAGATCTTCAGCCGTCCGGGACAGTCCCGGCCCGTCCAGCGCTGAAAGCCCCGGAACAGCGGTGGGCCGCATGAGCGCGGACAGGGGCGGTGACCTGCACAGACAAAGCTGGACTGTCCCGTCCGCCATGACGTGTTGCCCCGCGATGACCCCGCCCGGCACGCTCAGTTCATCGACCGGCCCACCCGGACCGCGCCAGACGTCGACGGCGCATCCGGGTCCGCCGCGTCCACCCTCGCCATCTGCCGGTGTCGACGACCGGGGCGAGCAGCCGTGCACACGGCCGATCCACCGGGCGACCGCCCAGGGGTGGCTCCATCACCGACTCGTTCCTCGAAGGAGGATCCGCATGTCTGCTGTCACACACCGCAAGACCCGGCCGCTGATCATCGCTGTACTCGCCGGCGGTCTGGCCGCGGGCGTTGTCGCCGGCACCTCGGTCACCGACGTGTTCACCGCCGACTCCGGCCGGGGCGGCACCTCCGGCCAGGTTGCCCTCGCCGGTACCAAGGTGCAGGGCGGCGACACCTGCCAGCCCGTCGACCGCGTGACGCCCATCCTGATCCGCGAGGGCTGGGACAGCCGTCCCGAGAAGCTCACCTGGCGTAACGGCGCCTCCACCGACCAAAAGCACCAGTTCACCTTCACCCACACCTACTCCGCCCGCGGCATGCTCACCGGTGAACTGCCCTCGCTGCCGAGCCTCCGGGGCAAGGCGAGGGCGAAAATCAACAAGAAGAACAAGCAGCAGGGCACCGTCATGAAGGGCTTCGAGCTGGAGCTGTCCGCCGACATCGGCGGGAGCGAGACCATCGAGTACACCGTCCCCGCCAGGAGCATGTTCATCGCCAAGCGCGGTATCTGGAAGCAGACCTGGGCCATCAAGCGCTACCAGCGGTGGTCCAACTGCCAGGAACGCTGGTCCCACGTCGGCAACATGACCGGTGTCGGAAGCATGATCTACACCTCCTCCAAGAAGCTGTACCGCTGAACCCTCGGCCAGCGGACCTCTCGCCCGGACACGCGTCCCACATGGCACACCGCTTCCTGTGGGACGCGCCCCCCGTTCTGAAGAGGCGCCGGAGTTCGTGAGGGTGCCACACCAGCGCAGCTGCACCAGACCGACAGCACACGCTGGTGCGGCGGGAACCTTGCAGCGGCGGTCACCCTCGCGGGTGTCCCTACCAGCAGCTCCTCCAGCAGCACCAGGACCTGGCCGCGGGAGGCGGCCGCTGCGGTGTCGGCGGGTATCTCGATGCCGTGAACGTCGAGGCGCATTGGGGATGGGCACTGAACGAAAGGACCGAGAGACGTGCACCTTGCGGTGGTTTCTGCGCCGTTGGCCTCGTCGGCCGCAGGGGTCACCCATCGGTGCCGTCTGGAGGCTACCGTCGGACTTCTGGCGGTCACGGACCCGACGGGGGGGGCAGTGGTCTCGAACGGTGAACGGAAGTCGGTCGAATTCCCGCCTATGACGAGGAAGGAACGCGAGCGCCGGGCGTACGAGCTGTTGCGGGCGGCCCGTAAGGCCGCCGCCGTCCTTCGCGCGCAGTGCCCTCCAGGCGAGCGCGCGGAGAAGGTGAGCGAGGTGGTCTGGCAGGCCGCAGAGCTGCTGGGTCTGCCGCCCGGCCCGGTCCCCGGTGATGCAGCGTCTCAGGGCAAGCTCGTCAAAGCCGCCGGTGAACTGGCAGTACTCCTGCGTGCGTACAACTGGGCCGATAGTGACATCACGGTCACGGACCTGGAGGACGCGGCAGTGGTGCCCCATGTCGGCGAGAGAGGCGCGGCCGACGGCTTCGACGCCCTCGGCAAACTCATCCTCCCGGAGGCCTCCCCTGAGGGCTGGGCGAGTGAGCTGGTCACCAGCGCCGCCAGGGGTAACCCCAAGCTCGAGGCAGGCGTCAAGTTCGGCAAGTACCTGCTGCATCCCACGCCCCTGCTCGTCCTGGACGACCTCACGAAGATCGTCGGGCAGGCGGTGCACTCCCTGAACGTCAGCCGGTTAGACGCATGCGTGGGCGACCTGCGCACCTTCATGCAGGACGACTGCCCAGCCGTCGAGCCGGCGAGGAAGTTCATAAATCCTGACGTTCCTCCCGGCGTCATCTCTTACGGCTGGTTGGACAGCATGGACAGCCCGGACTACCCGGTGACGCAGCCGTCCGACTACGCCGTCGAGCCGACGAGGGCGTCCGGCACCGCGCGATCGGTGAGGCCCAGGGCGCAGGCGGGGCGTGTCCGACGAACTCGCCTTGCTCCTTCCGGTGTCATCTCGTACGGCAGGTTGGACACCCTGGACTGGCCGGCGACGCAGCTGTTCGACCACACCCACGCTGACCACACGGTCGAGGCACCTCACGAGCCCGACATCGGCCTCGGCGGCATCTGAGGCACAACTGGACGACGCTCTCGTCCTCGAGGCGCTCCTCTTCGGCGATCCAAGCGTGTGTCCGGCGTTCGAGCGTGAGCGAGACTCTGCGGTCGCGGCAGCGAAGGCAACAGAAGCAGCCCAGCCTTAGCCGATTCGCACCCCTAAGCGCACTGGTGGACAGCCCTGTCTCCGCTCTGCTCCCCGGTCTCCACACGGTCCGCCAGCACCGGTACCGGATACGCGGAGTAGATCCGCTGCCACAGCCGTACGAGCCGCCGCCGCTTGGCCTCGCTCTGCGTCGGGAGGATCCGGGCCCGCAGCTCGTCCTGCTGGGCGGCCAGGCGGGCGTAGATGTGGCTCAGCTCACTCGTCATGGACTGTCAACGGCCCCGGGAGGTCGGCGGTCACCGAACGGGCGGGAGAGCGTCATGAGCACCCCGCGACGTCGACTCGGCACCGGTCCGAGCACCACACCGGGATAATGACCACGGAGGCCGCCCCGTGGCTGCTGCCCGTCGAGCGGGCTGCCGCCGACGAGGACCAGGAGCACGCCGATCCCGCGCGCGAACGGCCGGCGGACACGGACGACGATGACGTCGTCGTCCTGGTAGTGGTCCTCGGCTTCGCGCCGGCGTCGAGCGGCGGCTTCCTCTGGCGGAGCGCGAGGGCGGCCGAGCATGGGCGTACGCACTCGCGGGTGATCTTTCGGCCGCATGCCGTGACAGCCGCCGCGAACTGAGGTTTGGCGGGCATGAAGCGACTGATCCTCGCGGCCGTGGCCGCTGTCCTGTCCAGCACGGCCGTGGCCGTCCCGCAGGCCTCGGCCAGCACCCTTGAGCAGCTCCCGACCGCGTTTGCACGGGCGGACTTCAGCGAGTGCGGCTATCAGGTCACGACCCGCTACACCGCCCTCGGCCTGCTCCACCGAGGCGACTCGGTGTATGCCTCCCAGGCCCGGGGCGGCTGGTACCGCATCCGCCTGGCCTATGACTCCGGCAGCGCGTCCGGCACCCGCCCGTCGTCAGGGCTGCGCGAAGGCACCACGGGATGGGTGGTCAAGCGCGCGCTGCGGCCGAGCGTCTGCACACAACTCGACTGAGTCAGACGCGGGGCCGGACCGGCGATGTCCGTCCCCGAACCCAAACGTCGGGGACCGCCCTTAAGCGGTCCCAGCCCAGCAGGTCCGGCGGTACCGTTGGATCGTTAGTTCCGCGCCCCGCGCCCCACGGAGCCCACGATGAGCGAACAGCCGGCCCCCAGCGACACCGTCCGGCAGCAGCTGGACCCCGCGGCTGCCGACGCGGTCCGCGCGTACGCCGCCCGTACCCGGGCCAACGCCGACCAGTTCGCCGGCGTCCTGGAGGACATCGCCGCCAACGGTCTGCCCTCGGTGGAGGAGTGCACCCCGTGGGAGGAGCTGCGCGAGGCCCACCTCGCCCGCCTCGCCCGCCAGCGCCCGGCCGTCGCCTGATGCCCCCACAGCAGGGGCCGCGCCGCGCCCGGATCGCCTTCTCCGACTCCGCCGCCAAGCAACTGGAGAACATCACCAGCGAGGCGGAGATCCACGCCCTGGACCGCGCCCTGGTCGTCGTCTCCGTCGATCCCGACGTCGGCGAGCCGATCCCCGGCAGCGCCTCCGGCCCCCAGCTGCGCCAGTACACCGACGAGCTCGAAGCCGTCCGGATCCTGTACTTCGTCACCGCGCTGCGCACCGTCGTAGTCGTCGCCTACATCGAGGTCTAGCCCGCCCAGGCCGAGTGCGCCGCACCGGCTGTCATCCCCGCTGCGCCGCCAGCCACCTCCGAGTTAGAGGGCCGCGGACGTGCGGCGGTGTGACTTACCGTTCGCGCGGGTGATCCCACCCCCGGTTTCCGGGCGTGTTGTCCGGGAGGGCCGCTACGAAGATCTCAAGGACGTTCGGGATCTTCGAAGGGACACCGGCTTCCATGCGCTTCGCCCGTACCGCGGCCACCGTCTTCGCCGCCCTGCTCCTCCCCGTCACCGCCCACACCGCCACCGCGGCTGCACCGCCGCACTCGCGCGCGCCGGGGGAGACGGTGATCCTTCCCGTGCGCGATGCGCTCGACCAGCTGCCGGTGCGGGCCGAGGACCGCACCGGCTATGAACGCTCCAAGTTCCGGCACTGGATCGACGCCGACAAGGACGGCTGCAACACCCGGGCCGAGGTCCTCAAAGCCGAAGCCGTCACCCCGCCCGAGCAGGGTCCGCGCTGCGCCCTGAGTGGTGGTGAGTGGTACTCGCCCTATGACGACCGCTACCTCAACGGTGCCCGCGGCCTGGACATCGACCACCTGGTCCCGCTCGCCGAGGCCTGGGACTCCGGCGCCTACGGCTGGACTGCCGCCGAGCGCGAGGCCTACGCCAACGACCTCGGTGATGCGCGGGCGCTGATCGCGGTATCGGCGGCGTCGAACCGGTCGAAGGCGGATCAGGATCCCACTACCTGGCTTCCCCCGGCTGCCGGTTACCGCTGCCAGTACGTCACCGACTGGATCGCCGACAAAATCCGCTGGGGCCTGAGCATCGACGCGACCGAGCACGACGCACTGGCCGGCCAGCTCGGCCAGTGCTCCAACACGCCCATCACCGTCGCCCTCGCCCGCTAGAGGAGCCGGCCCGGCCGGTGCCGTTCAGCTCGGTGCCTGCAGCATGTCCAGGTAGCAGCGCAGCCGTACGCCGGGCTGGCCGGCGTCGCGTGTGGTGCGTTCGACCGCGGTGGTCGCCCACATCGACGCGAGCGCTTGCTGGAAGGTGAAGGCGGTCTGGTCGTCAGCGGCTGCCACGTCCACGACGACCAGACCGGGCTCCGACACGTGCACTTCGTTGATCGCATCCACGTCTTCCAGGACGAGCTGGTGCGGTCAAGGGGTTCTTGCTTCGGCAGGGGTTCACCCGCTCGGCTCAGCAGCGTGCGCCTCAGCTGGTGGTGCGGATGGCGGTGATCGTGGGGGCGCCGGAAGCGGTAAGGCACCAGGTTGAATCACGTGGACGTCCCACCTGAGCCGTCCCCTGTGTGGGTTGCGATGGCTCTTGTCCGGCTGTCGAAGAGGTTCCGGAGTGCTTCCTGGACAGCTTCGCGATCCAGCTGAGTCTCCTGTGCCAGAAGCAGGCGGGCTTCCGCTTCGACCTCAGCCCATGCCAGCCGACTGCGTCGGTTGACGGCGCGTCTTACGTCGCTGCGGATGAAGCCCGCCCCTGCTGAGAATCCAGCGGCGACGAGGGCAAGCAGTGCCGCAGGGACACGGGCATCCGGTGCCGCCAGCCCGGTAGCTCCAGAGATGCCGGCGAGCACCGCAGCGGGAAAGCCGAGCGTGACGTCTATGTAGGACCAAAAGCACACTCGGCGGTGGGCATGGCGTTCGAGACGCTCTGCTTCAACAAGTACGCGTTCGACTTCGGCCCGCACAGGCGTCACCTGCGCCTGCGAGTCGCCTTGTTGCTGCGCGTAGTCTCCAGCCACGGGTCAAAGAATCTCACCGACGCCTCGGGTAGGTGACGAGCCGACACGGTGATTCTGCCTTGTGCCCCTGCCCTCGTCGTCTATCCAGTGCGCCGAGGTTCGGTGCCCTTCTTGGGGTGGGCTGGGCGGGTGTATGCCTCGCCGGCAGCGAGGACCCGTCCCACGTCATGGCGTGCGGCCGGGCGGCGATTCTTCGAACCAGGGGGTCGTCCCGGACCGGGACGAGACGGTTTGGGTGCACCGGCCGGGGAGCCGGTCTTGGCGGGGAGGTTTCTGAACCCCCGCCGGACCCGGGCAGGGGTCAGTTTGTTCGGCGGGGATGGCTTCTCCCAGGGCCGCCGCAGGTCGGTGGCCAGCGGGCGGCCGAGCGACTGCCGCTGCTCATGCTTCACGAGACGCACGACCTGCTGACCTTGCTGCGCCGTGTTGCGGCCGAGTACGGGGCCCATGTGCCGGAGGCTGGGCGCTGGGCCAAGGAGATCGCTGCCCGTGTCCCGTCACAGGAGTGACACGGCGCCGGGCGGGCGTGCAGCGTGCCGCCAGCGGCCGGAGGCATCGCGGGCGACGTCGGCGTCGACTTCCACCACCAGCTCGGGCTCGACCAGCGTGACGTCCAGCGTCTCCCGGCTGCCCCACCCGGTCGAGAACGGCCAGCCCCTCCACGGATGCCCGCGCCGGGCCTGGTGGAGCATCGCGGCGATCGCCGTACCGGCCTCCTTGGCGAGGGTGGTGGTACGGCCGACGTACTGAAGGTGCCCTTCGCCGTCGTACCGGCCCAGCAGCAGCGTCCGGGGAACTGACAGGGGACCCGTGACCGCGTCGACGACCGCCTCCGTCGTCTCGCGTGTCTACTGGCGAAGAGGCAGTATTCGATTCATGCACTATTCGTGCAGCGGACCGCGGCGGACGGTGCGCACCGCCCGCTGTACGCCGATGCGGGAGCTACTGACGAGCCTTCAGAGGCCGTTGCCCAGGGCACTGGTATCCGCCCTCTGGTGCGTCGTAGGAGAACCTGTATCCGGCGAAGTCGGCGAGATGGACGTAGTCGCTGAGCCAAAAGCGCTCCGCAGTAAACGCGCGCTTGCCGGCCGCGGTCCCCATCGTGGTCGATGGGGCGCCGGTGGAGTGGGGACCTGCGACGGTCCGGCGTGTCGTGGTTTCCCACGAAATCCGGTGGAGTCTCAGCGGCCGGAAGTGGTTGGGTCCTGCTCAATGCTGCGCTGACACGGCCCGGCACAGTGCGAGGCGCAAGGTCCGAATCGCAGGCGCGGTCTAGCCCGCGTGTCGTCGAGTGATGGAGGTTATCGCGGTGGCTGGTTACGGGGCACTTTCCGACGTATACGAGTGGCTGATCGGGGACGACAGGTTGACCCCCGCCAAGGCAGCCGCGGTTTACTACAGCGATGTCGTGGGCTCTCTGCCGCCCAACGCGCGCGTCCTCGACTGCGCGTGTGGAACCGGCCAGCTCGCCGTCGGGCTCGCGAGTCTTGGCCTTGACGTGGTCGCCGCAGACGCCAGCAATGGGATGGTTCGCCGGACCGAGAAGGCCGCCGACGAGCAGGGTGTCTCGCTTCGAGCCCTCCGCGCGAGCTGGGACGAGCTGCCCGACCACCTGGAGGACTCCACGTTCGATCTGGTGTTCTGCGTCGGCAACTCGCTCGGGCACGCTGAGGGCTCAGCCGGGCGCCTGACCGCACTGGAAGCGATGTCGCGGCTGCTGAATCCGGGCGGACGCCTTGTGCTCCACTCACGCAACTGGGAGCTCGTGCGCTCCGCCGGCTCACGGGTAGACGTCCGCGATCGACTCATCCGCCGCGACGACCGAGATGCGGTCGTCAGCTACTACTGGCAGATCGAGCAGGGCTGGGAGCAGGAACACTTCCTTGAGATCGTGGTCGCCCAGATCGAGCCGGATGGGGCAGTGCGGGTTTGCTCGGAGCGGTTGTCCATCTGGCCCTACCGGTACGAGGATCTCGTGGCTCAGTTGCGGAGTGTCGGGCTCACGGTGCAGTCCACCACCTTCGACCCCGAGAGCGATGGATACCTGGTGGTCGCCAGCCGCGACCAGGCGCGAGGCACGTCTGAGCCGACACCCTGATCCGCCTTTCGTCGTTGCCGGCCTGCCGGCTCGCGGCCGCCTGCAGTGGGTTTTTCGCGAAGTGTTCAGCGCTTGAGGCGGTCGCTGCGGGTGCGGTCCTCGCCGCGCTGGCTTCGGACCTGCGGCCCGCGGGCTGCACCGCCTCCACCAAGGCATTCGATCCTGGACGGCACGTTGCTGCCGATCGACCGAAGGGCTACAGCAATGGCCCCTGCCGTCAATACCTGCGGCGGAGGGTGACGTCGACGGCTCCGGCCCGGCTGGTGCCGGAACGGACCTCGCGGTGCTCCGTCCCCGGCTCCGGTACACCCTCGCGACGGCGGGGAGGACACGAGACCTCGCCCTGCGCCCGGCCCAGTGGAGATCGCCGACACCGTAGCCTTCACGTCGTTGTACGAGCCGTGACCCGGCTTGGCGGCCGTCTTTTGCCGCGGTTTTTTGGTGGGCGGTTTCTTCTATGCCGCCTTGGTGTGGACGCCGTCGGCCCCGGCATCGCCGCACAGGCGGGGCTGGCCCTTGACCGACTGCCGTGCCTCTGGTGATGTCTCTCTTGCTTTACTCACCCGTCCGCGGGGGACGAGGGCTCACCACGCACAGGGGGACGCATGAGTGATCGCGAGTTGTGGGCGAGCATGGCGCTGCTGGCCACATTCCTGGGGTTCGTCGTATCGATATTCGTCGGTCCTCCCGCCTGGTTCCTGGGCATCCTGTCCGCCGTACTGGCCGTGAGCGTGCTGATCATCTGGACCGAACAGAAAAAGAGCGGCCGCCGCTGAACGCGCTTCTCGGGACGCGGACGATCGCGGCTGTATTCCCGGGAGCGGCCTGCGCCGTCAGGGCATGGGCTTCACCGCCGCCGAGGCCGCCGAGGTGATGGGCAACCAGGAATCCACCCGCTCCGCACCGGCCAACGCCGCCTGACCACCCTGCTCAAACTCCGCCGCCCGGAGCACCCCGACGGGAAGAACTGCTCATGACCGTGCTACCCGACGACGACCGCACCATCGACGACCTGCTCACCTCGGCCCGCACCCGCAACCGCTACGCCACCTACGACATGGCCGCCGCCGAAGCCCGGCCCCGCCAGGCAGCCCGCCACGCCACCGCACCACCGACACCGCCCCCCTCCATAACGACATGGTCTTCCTGACCGTCGCTGAAGTGGCGTCCGTCATGCGCGTCTCGAAGATGACGATCTATCGCCTGGTCAACTCGGGGCATCTGCCAGCCATCCGAGTCGGGCGATCCTTCAGGGTCCCCGAGCAAGCTGTCCATGAGTTCCTGCGGGACAGCGCGGCCGAGACCGTCGGCGTCGAAGAGGTTCCCGATAGCGCTGAAACCATCGAGCGGCCCTGACACCCGAGTGACACTTCTTCCTCACGCCCCGGAGCCCGGCCGAGCGCACCATGCCCTCGGCCTAGTGGGACCGTCGCTGCGCCGGTCACCGTCGGGCGCCGGTCGTCGGTCGCCGTTGGCGCGGCGATCCTGCGACGCGGCACGGCGGCACACCGGGGTCGCGCACGATAGCGTGGTCCTCGCGGTGTCTTCCCTGCCGTCGCGGGGGTGTGCCGGTGACGACCATGCTCCTGCCGAACCAGCGAAGGTCTTCCCCGCCGTCGTGGGGGTGTTCCGCTGATCCGCAGGCCATCCCAGTCCGTGGAGGCGTCCTACCCGCCGACGCGGGGGTGTTCCGATGGCGTGGGGGAAGAAGACCGCCTCGATCTGGTCCTCCCCGCCGACGCGGGGGTGCTCCGTGGGCCAAGGGCCAGACGACCCCACGCGTCCGGTCCTCCCCGCCGACGTGGGGGTGCTCCGTGCTGCATCAGCCCGTTGAATGCCGGCTGGGCGTCCTCCCCGCCGACGCGGGGGTGCTCCGGCGATGGCGGCGGCCAGGTAAGTGGCCTGGGGGTCCTCCTCGCCGACGCGGGGGTGCTCCGCGCTTCACCGACCTCCAGGCCCAGTACGAGCAGTCCTCCCCGCCGACGCGGGGGTGTTCCGTCCACCTCCTTGGCCATCCCTGTGGCCGAGGAGTCCTCCCCGCCGACGCGTCCTCCCCGCCGATGCGGGGGTGCTCCGCCGACGCCGACCAGCCCGAAGCCGAAGCCGAAGTCTTCCCCGCCGTCGCGGGGGTGTTCCGGCGACGATGGAGCGCAGACGCTCCATCAGCTCGTCCTCCCCGCCGACGCGGGGGTGCTCCGCTCGCGCAGATCAAACGGTTCTCGTCGTACATGTCCTCCCCGCCGACGCGGGGGTGGCGCGAGATGCCTGGTGTCCGGCCTTTCAGATCGCCTGCTCCGGCTCCAGCAGGTTTGTACCGGACAAGCCGGGCGATCAGCCGCCCGGATGTGCTCGCACATCCACTGCTGTGCGCCTGTGAGCTTGTCCCAGCCGAGGCGGACCGAGCGCACCCACCGCCCTAGATCCTCGCCCTGATGTACGACGTCGCCCGGCTCCGTCGGCAGCTCGCCACCGGCCTGCAGGTGCTGCCGGGTGGAAGACGCGTTGCCACTTCACCGGCCAGGTGGGGCACCAGGCGGGGTCGATGTCCTCCAGTTGCTCGGGGCCCCTCCTGTGACAGCGCGCCGGCCGCCGAGCCCACCGGAAGGTCTTCGGCTCGCCGCTGCACCCCGCCGCGATGAGGCGGCTTCCCCGCTCCGCCGTAGGGTGGCCGGTCTGCTGCTCGCCGTGTTGGTCAGGCGGCGGGTGCGGGTGATGGCGGTTGGGGGACGAGGTCCGCTGGCAGCGCGGGGGGAGGGCCGGACCGGTTGCTGGTGGCTCTTGACCTGGAACGCGGTGGTGCCGTCGTCGGGGGTGTGGATGACGAAGTCGATGCCGTCGTCGCCGGCGGGGCGCAAGACGACGGCGGAGTCGGGCCGGGTGGAGCCCATGCCGTGGGTGAGGAGGTTGGTGGCGGTGATCCAGTCGGGTGGGGTGGTGCCGTTGCGGTGTGCCTCCCGGCTGGCCGACCGGGACATGACGGCGAGGGCGTCCGCGAACACCTGGACGCCTGCGGCCGCGACGGCGGGGGCGTTGCGGATGCCGGGGTCCGCGGCGAGTGCTTCGACGGCCGGTTGGATGCCCGCGGCCAGCTGGTCGACGTCGTAGCGGGCGCAGTGTGCGGCGAAGGCTACGAGGGCGGGTCTGATGCCGGCGGCCAGCCGATCGAGGTCGTAGTGGGAGAGGGGGAGCGGGTGGCTGCGGCGGATCCGCTGTGTGAGCTGTCTGCGCGGGGGTGCGGGGCGGGTGCGGCGCCGGGAGGTGACGTGATCGTAGGCGTCGAGGTACGGGCGCTGTGCGGCCGGAGGGATGCCGCACACGGTGAGGAACGTGATCAGCTGCTCGCGGCTGGCGGGCAGGGCCTTGCGGTTGACGATCCGCGACGCGGTGGCGAGCGGCACCCGTGCCCGGCCCGGCCGGTCGAGGTCGCGCAGGGGCGGGGCGCCGGCCCGTTCGTACGCCGCGGCCAGGACGAGGCTGAAGTCGCGCTCGTACTGAACGAGGTGGGGGGCCGGTGCCTGGAGCGCGCGGAGCTTGCCTCGCTGGACAGTGCGGCCGAGGGCGTGCAGGCGGCGGGCCTTGTCCTGGTCGGCCGGGCCGGCGCCGCAGGCGCGGAGGTAGGCGTCGAGGACGGCCGGGGTCGGCGGGGCAGTGCCCGATTCGGCGCGCTGGACGGCGCCGCGGGAGATGTTGGCGGCGTCAGCCAGGGCGCGCTGGGTCAGCCGGGCGGCGCCGCGCAGGGCTCTCAGGTGCTCGGCGAGACGGGCGTAGGGGCGGTCCGGGACGGCGGCGGGGAAGCGGGCCATGGCCGCCGCCTACTTGCTCGCGCCGGAACGTACGGCGGCCTCGACGAGGAGGCTCATCAGGCGGCGGCCTCCGCCGGCGGCGGTGAGGGTGGCCGCGCCGATCGCGCCGCAGCCGCCCAGGAGGGCGAAGACGGTCTCCAGCTCGGTGCCGGCGAGGAACAGGCCGGTGCCGAGTCCGAGGACGGCGATCAGCAGGATCAGCGCGTGGGTGGGCCCGAACCGTCCTGCGGCGCCGTCCAGCTCACCGCCTCCCGCTGGCCCCGGGGCCAGCGGGGCGGGAGGTGCGCAGGTGCAGACCGGGGCGGGACCGGCCGGGTGGGGGAACGGGGCAAGGCTCATGGTGGGGACTCCTCCTGACGGGGGCGCCGACGGCATGCCGGGGCCCGGGGCTACTGGTCGCAAAGTGACGCAGCTCGTAAGGCAGTTGGCCCTGCTGTTGGCCGGGCTGCGTGGCACACAGCCTTCCATGCCTTGGTGTCCCGTCGCCCCGCCCTGGTGCGGCGTTTGTCCGGTGTGCGGCTTGCCGGCCCCGCCGGTGTTCCCCGTCCCGCCGTGAATTCCGCCGGCCGCCGGGCCCGCCGAAACCAGCCTGGCGCCGACAGGTTGCACGCCTGCTGCCCCGCTGGCGGCCCACCCTTCGTTCCGGCCAGCTTGCGGCCCAGGCCGTTTCGGCGCGACGGTGGTCCCAGTACGACACCGGCGGCGAGGCTGCCGGTGTCCTCCTGACGGCTACTGGTCGCAAGCCCGAACCGTTTCAGGACTTCTGGCAGGCGCGTTGGCCCGCGCCCGCCGCCACGTCAGGCCGGCACCGCCCTCGGTGCCGGCCTGACGTGCGTCGAGGGTGAGGGGTTCCCCGCGCGCCCGGGGCCTGCGGATGCGTGACTGCCGAGCCGGCTTCGGGTGGACGCTGTCGGCGGTGCGGCGCCGGCGCTGCGCGCCAGCAGGGCCAGCGTCGTACGGCGCCGACCGGGGCCGCGGGCGTGTATCCGTTGAACTCGGCGGTCCGGCACGGGATTCGTCCGCCGTACGACGGACGTGCGCCCGGAGCCGGGAGAGAACGCTGGTCTCCGTACGTCGTGGAATGGGTCCGGTTCCGCTGCTCGTCCATCCGCCGTGCGCTGTACCGCGCCGCGGCGTGGCCGTACGACGGTGTCGTCCGCTGCGCCCCAGCGGTGCGGACGTCGAGGTGACACGCCGGCCGTATGGTAGGCGGCCCCACCCCAGACTCTGACGGGCCGTCGGGCGAGATCGTGCAGGTCGCAGAGGGGCGGATCGGAGAGGTCGTCAACTTGCTGCCGCGCCCGGCTCTGATGGGCATATCCTTATGTCATCGTCGCCGCCGAAAGCGGCCTGTTGTGCAGCCGATGGACACCGCGGTTTCCACCGGCAAGACCTGAGTACGCCGCCTGCACGTCACGGGGCGGGTACCCGGATTCCGCCGACAGGTCACTGAAGCGACGCCGGGTCAGCTCAGCGACGGACCGCGGTCCTCACCGGGCGGGCACGGGTGCGTTGCGCTCCGAGGCGCTCTGCTCGCGTACGCCGGTCACCGGCCGCGAGCCCGCCTCGCGCCGGCCCATTCGATTGAGGCCCTGTGAGCACCATCGACATCCCTGACGAGTACGACGACATCGACGGTATCGAGGTCATCGACATCCGCTCTGGCGACCGCTCGACGCCGTTCGAGCACCGCGTTGAGCCGGTCAGCAAGACCACCAAGGCGATCAAGTTCCTCGAGGACCACCCCGACGTCCAGATCTCCCCGGCCGCCGTCCGCCGGATCGCGTACGGCGCGGTCGAGCCCGGACTTCTCGAAGGCGCCCGCCTGGAGCGCCACCGCGTCGAGACCGGCTGGCTGAGCGTTCTCACCTACCGCGCGTACACGCTGATGCTGTCCCCCGCGATCGAGAACGACCGGCTCCTCGACGAGGCCCACTACGCGGCCGACCCGGACACCAGCAACCATCAGCGGGTCCTGTCCATGCCTACCGCGCACGACACCGACGCCACCCTCGTCTACGCCGACGCCATGGACGACCTCCTCGCCGCCATCGACCGGGCGTCCAAGAGCGTGAGGAAGAACAACCCGCAGGAAGTCGGCCGGCGCATCGTGGAGCGGTCCCTGACGGCCGTCCCCGCCACCTTCCGCAACCCCGGACGCCACCCCGACGACGACCTGAGCCTCGTCGACGGCAACAGCCGCTGGGCGGCCTGCACCGCCGACATCAAGGTCCCGGCCAGCTCGATCCGCCCCACCAACGCCAAGGACCCCGACAGCCTGCTTCCGTCCCACCTCATGCGGCTTCCCCTCGCCGAGCGGCGGAACCTCGTCCGGGAGATCGTCAAGAACGCCTACCGCGACATCAACGCCGCCACCGGCACGAGCAAGGCCGCCCGCGCCAAGCGCGACCAGGCCGCCAGGCTCCTCAACGCGATGACCGTCCCGGTGCAGGTCATCGTCGGCTACACCGACGACAACCCGACCATGGGCATGGGCCGCTTCCCCGTCGCGGTCCGCTCGCTGCTGATGCGCATGAACATCGGAGTGAAGGAGTTCAAGGAGCCCTCGAAGAACGGTGTCACCGCCGAGGAGATCGTCACCGCCCTGTTCGACGCCGGCGAGCTCGGCGACGACAACGCCCAGGCCGTGCGGGACGTGCTCCTCGGCCGCGCCGACGTCACCGACGCCATGAAGTCCCTCGGCCTCAACCCCGCCTTCCGCGACCTGCGGTTCACGTACGTCGTCCAGCAGCTCACCCGCAAGGAGCCCCGGCTGAACGCGGTCATGGCCGCGAAGCTCGACAAGCGCCGCCTCCAGGTCACCCACCGCAGCGGCCCGATCGTCGAACTCGGCCTGCGCTCGTACTCCAGCTTCCCCAAGGAGAAGCTGGCGCCTGTGCGCACCGCGCTGGACACCGGCTGCCTGTGGCAGGCGCTCGCCGACCACGAGTGGACCGTTGAGAACATCGACAACGACCAGGCCGTGGACGACCTCCTGGAGCGCGCCGACAACGGCGACGTCCCTGCCCGGCTGCTCCTCGGCGTGCTCGCCATGGTCACCCTCGTCACCGGCGGTTACCTCCTCGCGCCCGGCGGCTCCGCCGAGCAGATCGTGGGCAACATCAAGGTCATGCGCGCCGGCGTCGGCACGGTCATCAAGACCGTCCTCGACACGAAGGAGGGCCGGCAGGTGCTCGCCGACGCGATCAAGCGGATCCGGGCCGGCCTGCCCCCGCGATGGTGGGCCGACGGCCACCTCGTCGAGCAGGACGGCTGGAAGGGCAGCGACTTCAACGCCCACCTGCGCCTCGCCGCCAACCACGGGTTCGCCCCCGAGGGCTACCAGAACGAACCCACCGCCACCGAACTCGAAGACAAGGCCCTCACCGCCTTCCAGCTGTCCCTCACCAGGGCCGCCGACGACCTCGACTACCTGACCGCCCTGCGTAAGAAGAACGGCACCACGACCGAACTCTCCTGGACTGCCGTCGAGCCGTCCTTCAAACAGCTCACCTTCATGAACAAGCACTTCGCCCTCATCTCCGAGGACGAGCCGCGAGGATGACCGACACCACCTGGGCCGGCCTCGTGGTCATCACCGACGAGCGGTACACCATGCTCGCCCGGCTCGCGGGCCAGTGGCTCCTCGAACCACAGCCCGAGCCGATCTCCATCGGCGAGGACTCCGGGTACGAGGACAAGGCCATCTACATCGTGGTCAACCGCAACGGCAACGCCTGCTACTGCGGAAAGACCGCCCCCACCAGGGCCCTGAACCGGGGGGCCGCCGCGACCAGGCTCGGCCAGCACATCAAGGGCAGCACGTCGAAGCGGGACGAATGGGTCGAGTACTGGGTGATCCCGCTGCGTGACGCCACCCCCGGCCACGTCGTCTCCGCCCTGGAAAAAACCGTGGCCGCCCGCCTCGGCATCCCGCTCGTGCACCGGACGCGCATGCCGCGTCGGCGCACCTGACCCCCGACCGGCCGAAACCACAGCCGGCACCGGTAAACACACATGGGCCCCGCACCGGGAAGGGCGGTGCCGGGGCCCACCCGCTCCGAGGCCAACGGCCCTGGTCCCGCACCCGAGTCGACCAGGGTCCCCAGGGACCCGGCCCTCACCCCGCACGGCCCCCGGCAGGGGGCACGCCCCATGCCGGCCAACGGCCGGCCCGCCCGAAGGAGCTGCTCCCTGTCCGTCCTCGGCTTACCGAGCACCTCGTGAGTGCCGTCCCGCACCGGCGACGTTCGACGACCTGCGCCGGGACCGCCGTGTGCCGGTCGTGTGTTGCGAGGGGGCAGATCCGTGTACGCCTTGGCGATCAACGGTGTTACGCATGATGAACGCCTCATGTACGCCCTATGTGCGGTTTTGCGTACGTGGCATAATCATGTCCATCGCATGCCGATCGTGGAGAGCTGCTCGATCCGCTCCGCGGAGAGGGTTGCGGCCCGGCTGCGCTGGTTCCCGATCCATGCACCAAGCCGGATCTGCCATTCCTCCTGGTCCTGGCCGCTGCCGTTCTCCCCGTCTTCGCCGATGATCGTTTCGATGTGCTTCCGAGGGACCTTCAAGTGTCCTTCGCGCTCGTAGTACTGGGTGGCGGCGGTGAGGTTGAGTGCCCATTTGTCGGCCTGTGTGCGCCGTGGCTTGGGTTTCTCGTCGTCGCTGGCGGGCGTGATGCCGAGGATGTGCTCCAGCATCCACTGCTGCACGGTGGTGAGCTTGTCCCAGCCGAGCCGCTGTGCCCGTACCCACCGCCCCAGATCCTCGCCCTGGTGCACGACGACGCCCGGCGAGGTGGGCAGCTGGCCGCCGGCCTGTAGGTGCTGCCGGACGAGGTGGAAGCAGCGTTGCCATTCCACGGACCAGGTGGGGCACCAGGCGGGGTAGATGTCCTCGAGCTGCTCGCGCCGCTCCTGTGAAAGGGCGCCGGCCGCCGAGCCGACCGGAAGACCTTCGGCGCGCCGGTGCTCGATGTCGACAGCTTTCCGGGCGGCGGCCCTGGCGTTCTTCAGAAAGATCCCTACCCGGTATCCCTTGTAGGTGGCGTCCGTGGGGGCCAGGAGGTGTCCGTTTTCGGCGGCCCATCCGCGGGCTGCGGCGAGGCCTTCTTCCCACGCGACGTCGTAGTGCGACCACACCATGCCCAACCGTTCCAGCTGCGCCACACGGTCTGGGCCCATGGTGCCGCGGGCGTAGATCCTTCGAGCGTCGGCCACCCATTGCCCGAGCGGGAACGCGGCGAGCGTGGCCGGCCACCCCTCGCCGTTCTTCGCCTCTTGCTCCTGGTCGTCGCTGCCCGCGGTGGGTACGCGGTAGGTGAAGGGCACGCGCAGGTCGCCGTAACGCCGGTGGTAGAGGGTGGCGGCTTCGATGCCGCGTCGCCAGTGGGCGTGTTCGGGGTGGAGGACGCGCAGGTTGATGAACGCGGCCAGCTGCGCCGGGTCCCGGGGGGTGGAGAACTTCAGCAGGGTCTGGGCCGGCACGGAGAGTCGGTCGCTTCGGTCGCTGCCTGCTCCCTCCTCTTCCTCCGCCGCCGCCCCGCTGCGGCTTTGTACGCCCCGGACACGGCTTGGCGCCTGGGGCTGCGCTAGAGCCTCCACGACCCGGGCGTCGTGTGCCCTGAGCGCTTCCAGCAGCTTTGCCAGCCCGCCGAACGCCCGGGAGGTGAGCATGTTGTCGACCGTCTCGCCGGGTCCGAGCAGGACGGGCACCACGAGCGAGGCGACCTTGCCCTCACCGGGGCGGATGCGTAGGGCGCGGCCGACGGCTTGGACGAGGTCGGGCATGGAGCCGCGGACGTCGGCGAAGTAGACGGAGTCGCAGTTTCTGGTGTCGACGCCCTCGCCGAGCACCCGCACCGAGCCCAGGAAGCTCTTCTCCACGACCGTGCCGTCCGTGGCGATCCCGGCCTCGAACTCGCCGAGCACCTGGCGCCGGTGGCCTGGCTTGTGGTCGCCGCACAGCCAGTCCGCCCAGATCGTCTTGGGGTACAGCTCAGCGTCGGTCGCATGCAGCCGGCCGGCGACGCCAGGGAGGCCGGCCGCGAACGCCTCGGCCTCCTTCACCTGGTGGTGAAAGACCAGCGTCCTGCGGAAGCCTTCCTCGGCCGAAGCCTTCACCAGCGCGGTCTGGAGGGCTGCGAGCCGCGCCCCGCGCACCTGCTCGGACCGTGCGTCCGCGCCCAGGAGCTGGGCGGCCTGGAGGTGGGTGTCGGTGATGTCCAGGCACACCACTTGGTACGGCGCGCAGATTCCCCTGTCGATGGCATCCGAGAGCGTCAAGGTGAAGGCCCTGCTGCCGAACGGGCCCTCAGGGTCGTTGTCCATGCTCGCCACCAGCTCACCGGGCACGCCCGGCGCGGCCTCGGAGTCGTCGTCCAGTTGCCACAGGCGGGGGGTGGCGGTCATGTAGAGGCGGCGCAGGGCGGGGATGCGGGTGTTGTCGTGGACGACTGCCCACGGCTTGCCGATCCGGCCCGACGTGCGGTGCGCCTCGTCGACCACGATCAGGTCCCAGCCCGGGAGACCGGCCTTGTGTGCGCGCTCGAGTGTGCCGAGGCCGAGGGAGGCGTAGGTGGCGAACACGGTGATCTTGTCGAACGGCCGCACCCAGTCGACCAGCTCCTGCACGTCCGTGGTGTTGGGGAAGGACACCTCCTCACCCCGCAGGGAGGAAATCCCGATCATCGGGCCTGTCCGGCCTCCCTCGCGCCACGCGGCCTCGGTCTGGGCGAGCAGATCGAGGGAGGGAACGAGTACCAGTACGCGTCCTGCCCGGAGTTCCTGAGCGCTGCGCACGGCGACGAGGGTCTTGCCCGATCCGGTCGCCATGACCACCTGGGTCCGCAGTCCCCGGTTGGGCACAGTGGATCTTGCAGGCAATTCAAGAGCGCGCAGCACCCCGTCTACGGCTTCTCGCTGGTGGGGGCGGAGTTCCTTCACTGCCATATCGACCGGCTTTCTGCTGTCTGTCGGAGTGCGGTCCAACCTCGCGAAGTGACCTGTCAGACCCGGGCGTTGACCTCACGTGGCTGCGAAAGGCCACGGACCATCGCCGGGGGCAGATCCGAGGCTTGACGATGATCGCGGCTTCAGACACCTCCGCTGGTGGTGCTTCACCAGTCCAGAGTCTATCTCAGGCGCAAAATGAAGCACAGCAATCGAGAAAGACAGCAAGCAGCATGATAGTTTCCCCCCACGGGGGCCCTTCTGCCGTCCGTACTCCGATCGAGAAGAGCGGGCCCGCGGGCCTCGGAAGACAGGTAGGCGCCGGCTGTGACTGCCGAGTGGTACGTCCTCATCGAGGAGGACACCCGGACGACGGAGAGCCCCGACGGCGTAGAACTCAAACTGCACCGGTGGATGCTGGTGGGTACCCATCACATCGGCCAGGACGAGGCGGAAGCGGTGGCCGCGGCCGAGGATGCGGCCATGAACTACATGCCGGGGGTGCTGGCCCGGCATGCGCGGCCGGGAGACGAGCCGGCCCGGCATGCGTTCCTTGCTCAAGATGGCGCGTGGGTGGTGCTTGTGAGACAGCGACACCGTGAGTGTCATATACGGGTGACCGCGGCCCGCCTCGTGCACTCGCAGGAAGAGAAGGAGGCACCGCCGAAAAGCCTGAAGGAGAAACTCCGTAGCGCCTTGGAGGGGCCACCGCCTCTGCCGAAGCCGTGGACGCCACCAAAGCAACGCGGGCAAGACTGAACCGACCCCCCTCTTATAGCCAGCCGGGCCCGCGTCAGCGGGCCCAACGGCCCTGGAGGCGCAGCCGGAGGGACCGTTGGGCAGGGGAGCGCAGCGGACCCGCCGGCCAGGCTGGAGCGAAGCGGAAGCCTGATAGCGGGACGGAGTCCCGCAGGTCCGGGAGCGCAGCGGACGGACCGTCACCCTGCTTGC
>NZ_JBEYXJ010000118.1:0-24045 GCF_040645015.1 Streptomyces sp. NPDC046881
CCGACACCCTCATCACCGAGGCCCGCCACGAGGCCGAACGGCTCCAGAACGAGACCGTCGCGGAGGCCGACCGGGTCCGTGCCGAGGCGCTGGCCGAGGCCGAGCAGCTGCTCGGGGAGGCCACCGACGAGGCCGAGCGGCTGCGTGCCGAGGCCGCGGAGACGGTCGGGTCCGCGCAGGCGCACGCGGAGCGGCTGCGTGCCGAGGCCGAGCGGGTCAGGGCGGACGCGGAGGCGGAGGCCGAACGGCTCGTCAACTCCGCGCGCGAGCAGGCCGAGCGGGCCCTGGACGAGGCCCGCAAGGACGCCAACAAGCGGCGCTCGGAGGCGGCCGAGCAGGTCGACAAGCTCATCACGGAGACCACGGCCGAGGCCGACAAGCTGCTGACCGAGGCTCAGCAGCAGGCGCTGAAGACCACCGCGGACGCCGAGTCGCAGGCCGACACGATGGTCGGCGCGGCCCGCAGCGAGGCCGACCGGATCGTCTCCGAGGCGACCATCGAGGGCAACTCGATGGTGGAGAAGGCCCGTACGGACGCCGACGAGCTGCTGGTCGGCGCCCGCCGGGACGCCACCGCGATCAGGCAGCGCGCGGAGGAGCTGCGCGACCGCATCACCAGCGAGATCGAGGAGCTGCACGAGCGGGCCCGCCGCGAGGCCGCCGAGACGATGAAGTCCACCGGCGACCGGTGCGACGCGCTCATCAAGGCCGCCGAGGAGCAGCTGGCGAAGGCCGAGGCCAAGGCCAAGGAGCTGGTCTCGGAGGCCAACTCCGAGGCGGGCAAGGTGCGGATCGCCGCGGTGAAGAAGGCGGAGGGGCTGCTCAAGGAGGCCGAGCAGAAGAAGGCCCGCCTGGTCAAGGAGGCCGAGGAGCTGAAGGCGGAGGCCATCCGCGAGGCCCGGCGCACGGTCGAGGAGGGCAAGCGGGAGCTGGAGATCCTGGTGCGCCGGCGCGAGGACATCAACGCGGAGATCTCGCGTGTCCAGGACGTACTGGAGGCGTTGGAGTCCTTCGAGGCCCCCACGGCCGGCAAGGACGGCGGAGTCAAGGCGGGCGCCACGGTGGGTGCCCCCCGTTCGGGTGGCAAGTCGTCGGAGAGCTAGCGCGGGAGGTACGTTCAGGTGTCTTCTGGGTGCTTTGCCCGACTCATCGGCAAGCCGTGTGACGGTCAGCCACCCGAAAGAGGTGCCATTCTCCAGATCAAAACCGTATCCGCTCGATGACACACCGCTTCGGCCCCTAGGATTCCCCCTATCACCTCACTCACCGGTCTCATTCGACAGGAACCCCATGAGCGACACTTCCCCCTACGGCTTCGAGCTTGTGCGGCGTGGGTACGACCGCGCTCAGGTGGACGAACGTATCTCCAAGCTCGTCTCCGACCGTGACAGCGCTCTCGCCCGCATCACCGCTCTGGAGAAGCGCATCGAGGAGCTGCACCTCGAGACGCAGAACGCCCAGGCCCAGATCACGGACGCCGAGCCGTCGTACGCGGGTCTCGGCGCGCGGGTCGAGAAGATCCTGCGCCTGGCCGAGGAAGAGGCAAAGGAGCTGCGTGAGGAGGCCCGGCGGGCGGCCGAGCAGCACCGCGACCTCGCCGAGTCGGCGGCCCAGCAGGTCCGCAACGACGCCGAGTCGTACGCGGTCGAGCGCAAGGCCAAGGCCGAGGACGAGGGCGTCCGGATCGTCGAGAAGGCCAAGGCCGACGCGGCCCAGCTGCGCGCCGAGGCCCAGAAGGACGCGCAGTCCAAGCGCGAGGAGGCGGACGCCCTCTTCGAGGAGACCCGCGCCAAGGCCGCGCAGGCCGCCGCCGACTTCGAGACCAACCTGGCCAAGCGCCGCGAGCAGTCCGAGCGCGACCTGGCCTCGCGTCAGCAGAAGGCCGAGAAGCGCCTCGCCGAGATCGAGCACCGCGCCGAGCAGCTGCGCCTGGAGGCGGAGAAGCTGCGCACCGACGCCGAGCGCCGGGCCCGCCAGACGGTGGAGACCGCCCAGCGCCAGGCCGAGGACATCGTGGCCGACGCCAACGCCAAGGCCGACCGCATCCGTTCGGAGTCCGAGCGGGAGCTGGCGGCGCTCACCAACCGCCGCGACTCCATCAACGCCCAGCTGACGAACGTCCGCGAGATGCTCGCCACGCTGACCGGTGCCGCGGTGGCCGCGGCCGGCACGTCCACCGACGACGAGCCGATCTCCCGGGGCGTTCCGGCGCAGCAGTCCCGGTAGGTCCGGGCAGTCGTACCACGCTCCGAGGGGCGGTGGGGACCTGTTCCCGCCGCCCCTTCGCCGTCGCTAGCGCAGGCCGTACAGGGGCGGCTCCTTCGTGCCCTCGCCGTTGACGACGATCCAGGTGCCGTCCGCGCGCAGCAGCCGGGTGTGCCCGGCCAACCGGTTGGTGGTGACCATGACGCCGTCGTCCTCGCCGATCCGGTCCCCGTCGGCGGTGTCGAAGGTCCACAGCCGGCCGTTCGGCCCGAGTACGGCGACCCGGTCGGGGCCGGTGGACACCAGAGCGGCGACCCCGTCCACCCCGGCGCGCCACAGCCGCCGTCCGTCACCGAGGGAGTAGGCCGAGACGTGGTCGGCGTCGTAGCCGCCCGGCTTCTGGGTGGCGACGACGAGGGTGTTCCGGCTCACCGTCGCCGGCAGGGCGGGCCGTGCCGTGAAGTCGTCGCCGCCCACCGCACGGAGCATCAGGTCCTCGTCGTCGGTGGAGAGCGGGATCCGCACCGGGTCGCCGTCGCCGCCGGGGTAGGCGAGGACGGCCGCGACACCGCGTTCGTCGCGTTCCGCCAGCAGCAGGGTGAACGGTTCGGCGGAGAGCACCATGGCCGTGTCGACGGGGCTCTCCACGGGCAGTGCCCGGCTGCCGCGCTGCCTGCCGGTGGCGCCGTCCAGGGTCACCACCCGTCCGCTGCCCTTCTCCTGGCCCTGGCAGGTGACCACGACCCGGGCGGTGCCGCCGGCCGCGGAGACGACGTCCGGCGCGCACGTCCCGTCGGCCTTCGCCCCGCGCAGGTCGGCGTTCCAGCGCGGCCGGCCGTCGGTGAGGCCGTACGCCTCCACCCCGGTGCCGGTCAGCGCGAGCGCCACGCCGCCGTCGGCCGCGAGCAGGCTGTCGCTGCCGGAGGTGAATCGGGGGACGCCCTCGATCCTCCGCTCCCACAGCCTGCGGCCGGTGCGGGTGTCGACGCCCCACACGGTGTCGCAGGGCTTGTCGTAGCGGGCGAACGCGACCAGGCCGACGCCGTCGGCGACGCCCTCGCTCATCCCGCACACCGATTCGCGCACCGGTGCCCGCAGCGTCCAGCGACGGTCGCCGTCGTGGGCGTCGTAGGCGGCCAGCGCGTCGCTGCGCACCCGGACCACGGTCGAACCGTGCCCGCCCACCGTCCACACGCCCTCGGCCCGTACGCTCGACGGCCGGTCGTGCTCGGCCTGCCAGGCGAGGTCGAGCACCGGTCCGCGCATCCACAGGTACGCCTGCCATCCGGGCCACAGCGCGAGCAGCACGCCGGTGACGGCGAGGACGGCGGGCAGGACCTTGCCGGGGCGCCGGTCGGTGAACTTCCCGATGGTGAGCAGCAGGGCGAGGTAGCCGGCGAAGGTCAGCGCGAACGCCAGGAGGAGCGTGGGAGTGGTGCCGTCGGGGCAGGGCCGGTACCGGCCGCCGCAGGAGCCGCCCGGGACGGACGTCCAGCCCAGGACGTGGAACTCCACCGCGAGCCCGGCCGCGGCCCCGGCGGCCGTCACCGCCGCCCCCGCCCGCCAGCCCGCGCGCGGTCTGCCGTCTTGGACCACCGTTCCCCCCACCCCTGCCCCGGCCCCCGGCGCCCCCGCGCCGATCAAGGAGGCTGGAGCATACCGCGACGGCTCGAGTGGCAGCCGCCCGGAGCCCGTCCTAGCGTGGCCGCATGATCGAGCTGGAGGGACTGACCAAGCGGTACGGCGACAAGGTGGCGGTCGACCACCTCACCTTCGCCGTCCGGCCGGGCGTCGTGACGGGGTTCCTGGGGCCCAACGGGGCCGGCAAGTCCACCACCATGCGGATGATCCTCGGGCTCGACCACCCCACGGCCGGCGACGTCCGCATCGACGGCACGCACTACGACCGGCTCAGGGACCCGCTGACGTACGTCGGCGCCCTGCTGGACGCCAAGGCCGTGCACGGCGGCCGGAGCGCCTACCACCACCTGCTCTGCCTCGCCCAGAGCAACGGCATCCCGTCGCGCCGGGTGGCGGAGGTGCTGGAGACCGTGGGGCTGACCGCCGTGGCGCGCAAGAAGGCCAAGGGGTTCTCGTACGGCATGGGGCAGCGGCTCGGGATCGCCGCGGCGCTGCTCGGGGACCCGCGGATCCTGATGTTCGACGAGCCGGTGAACGGCCTGGACCCGGAGGGCATCCACTGGATCCGGAACCTGATGAAGTCGCTGGCCGCGCAGGGCCGGACGGTGTTCGTGTCCAGCCACCTGATGAGCGAGATGGCGCTGACGGCCGATCACCTGGTGGTCATCGGGCAGGGCCGGCTGCTCGCGGACACCTCGATGGCCGACTTCATCCGGGCGAACGCGCGGTCGTACGTGCGCATCCGCTCCCCGCAGCGCGAGCGGCTGCTCGACGTGCTGCACCAGGCGGGGATCACCGTCGTGGAGGCGGGCGGCGAGGCGCTGGAGGTGGCGGGCGGCAAGGCCGAGCAGATCGGTGAACTGGCCGCGCGCAACGGACTCGTGCTGCACGAGCTGAGCCCGCGGCAGGCCTCGCTGGAGGAGGCGTTCATGCAGCTGACGGCGGAATCCGTGGAGTACCACGCGCACGCCGGGCCCGCCGCGGTCCCGCAGGACTGGGGCGCCGGCTGGAAGGGAGCCTGAGCCATGGCGGCCGTGCAGGTCATCCGGTCCGAGTGGACCAAGATCCGGTCGGTGGCGTCCACGGTGTGGACGCTGTCGCTGGCCGTGGTGGTCACCGTCGCCCTGGGCACGCTGATCTCCGCGCTGTCGAACAGCCAGTACGAGAACATGCCCCTGCGGCAGCGGCTCTCCTTCGATCCCACGGTGATCAGCTTCGCGGGCATGACCCTCGGCCAGCTCGCGATGATCGTGTTCGGGGTGCTGGTCGTCTCCAACGAGTACAGCACCGGCATGATCCGGGTCTCGCTGGCCGCCGTACCGCAGCGGGGCACGTTCCTCTTCTGCAAGGTCGCGGTGGCCGCGGCGCTCGCGCTCGCCGTCGGCATGGTGACGAGCTTCGCCGCGTTCTTCCTCGGCCAGGCCATGCTCGGCTCCCACCGGGCCGCCATCGGCGATCCCGGGGTGCTGCGCGCGGTGTTCGGCGGCGGGCTCTACATGATGCTGATCGCGATGTTCTCCATGGGCGTCGCCGCGATGCTGCGCTCGCCGATGCTGTCCCTGGGCATCCTGATGCCGTTCTTCTTCCTGATCTCCAACATCCTCGGCAACGTGGACGCCACCAAGAAGATCGGCCGGTTCCTGCCCGACCAGGCCGGCAGCCGGATCATGCAGGTGGTCCCCCGGCTGGGCGACGACACGCCCTACGGGCCGTGGGCCGGGCTCGGGATCATGGCGCTGTGGGTGCTCGCCGCGCTGGCGGGCGGCTACGTCCTCCTCAAACGCCGGGACGCCCAGTAGACGGGGCGGTCACCTCACGTAATGCTCTGGGCTTTACTCAGTCTTGGGCGGAACCGTCAGCTCCTGGATATCCTCCTAACCCTTACGGGGGCGTGTGCCCCGCTGTCCTGAACCTTTCGATGGGTGCGGAGCATGATCGAGGCTGTCGGCCTGACCAAGCGCTACGGCGACAAGACCGCCGTGTACAACCTTTCCTTCCAGGTGCGGCCAGGAGCCGTCACCGGCTTCCTGGGGCCCAACGGCTCGGGCAAGTCCACGACGATGCGGATGATCCTCGGGCTGGACAACCCCACGTCCGGGTCGGTCACCATCGGTGGCTTCCCGTACCGCAAGCTGCCCAACGCCCCCCGGCAGGTCGGCGCGCTGCTGGACGCCAAGGCCGTGCACGGCGGCCGGACCGCCCGCAACC
Organism: Streptomyces sp. NPDC046881; assembly: GCF_040645015.1. Classification (NCBI taxonomy): domain Bacteria; kingdom Bacillati; phylum Actinomycetota; class Actinomycetes; order Kitasatosporales; family Streptomycetaceae; genus Streptomyces; species Streptomyces sp. NPDC046881. Next base: position 6,055 of record NZ_JBEYXJ010000118.1, read on the forward strand.
ACCTGCTGAGCCTCGCCCAGATGTCGGGCATCCCGGCCCGCCGCGTGGACGAGGTGCTCGGCGTCGTCGGCCTCCAGGGCGTGGCCCGGAAGCGCTCCAAGGGCTTCTCGCTCGGCATGGGCCAGCGCCTGGGCATCGCCGCCGCGCTGCTCGGCGACCCGCAGGTGCTGCTCTTCGACGAGCCGGTCAACGGCCTCGACCCCGAGGGCATCCTCTGGGTCCGCAACCTGATGAAGGCCCTGGCGGCCGAGGGCCGTACGGTCTTCGTCTCCTCGCACCTGATGAGCGAGATGGCGCTGACCGCCGACCACCTCATCGTGATCGGGCGCGGCCAGCTGCTCGCCGACATGAGCGTGAAGGACTTCATTTCGGCCAACTCCGCCGACTTCGCGCGCGTGCGCACCCCCGACACCGAGCCGCAGCTGCGCGAGAAGCTCACCTCCGCGCTCACCGAGGCGGGCGGGCACGTGCTGCCCGAGCAGGACGGCGCGCTGCGGGTGACCGGGCTGCCGCTGCCCCGCATCAGCGACCTCGCGCACGAGGCGGACGTCCGGCTGTGGGAGCTGTCCCCGCACCAGGCCTCGCTGGAGGAGGCGTACATGCGGATGACGCAGGGCGCCGTGGACTACCGCTCCACCGTCGACCAGAAGGCGGGCCTCCAGCAGCCGCTGCCGCCCGGCGCCCAGCCGCCGATGCCGGTCCCCGGCCAGGGCCAGCCCGGCTGGTACGCCCCGCCGCCGCCCCAGCAGGGCGGCCAGCCGCCCGCCGGGGGGCTGTACGGCGGCGCCCCGGGCGCGGGTACGGCACCGGTGGCGGCCAACCCGTACGCCCAGCCGGCCGCACCGGCCCAGCCCGCGCCCCCGGCCGCCCAGCCCGCCGCTCCGGCCGCGCAGGCCCCGCAGCCCGCGCAGGCTCCGTCGGCCGCCCCCGCGCCGCAGGCCCAGCCGCCGGTGCTGACCAAGGAGGCGCCGCCCGCCGCGTCGGCCGCCGCGGCCCCGCCCGTGCCCGCCGCCGCTCCCCCGGCCTCCGCGGCCGCCCCGGCACCCGCCGACCCCGCCCCCGCCGACCCGACCCAGCCCGAGGACGCCCGATGAGCACCCACCAGCCCCCGATGCCGCAGGCCCCCGCCGCGCCCGACTGGCAGGCGGCGCCCGGCGGGCCGTACCCCGGCTACACCTCGCCCATCCCGGTCGTGCGCACCCACCTCGGGCACGCGCTGGCCGCCGAGTGGACGAAGATCAAGTCGGTGCGCTCCACGATGTGGACGCTCGGCGTGTTCCTCGTGCTCGTCGTCGGCATCGGCCTGCTGGCCGGCGCCCTGATCGAGGCCAACTCCGACTACGACAGCCTGTCCGGCGAGAACCCGCTGTCCTTCGGCTTCTTCGGCCTGCTCGTCGGCAGCATCTGCATCATCACGCTCGGCGTGCTGACCACCGCCTCGGAGTACGGCACCGGCATGATCCGTACGACGATGACCGCGTGCCCCAGCCGGGGCCGGGTGCTCGCCGCCAAGTCGATCGTGTTCTTCGCCGTCGCCTTCGTCGTCACCCTGGTCACCTCCACCTTCGTGGCGATGGTCCAGGCGTCCATGCTGGAGAACACCGGCGCGCGTACCCCGTCCGGCGGGGACTGGTTGAAGGCCACCGTCGGCGTCAGCCTCTACATGGCGCTGCTCGGCCTGCTCTCGCTGCTGATCGGCTCGGTGATCCGGCACTCCGCGGGCGCCATCACCATCATGATCGGCGTGGTCCTCGCGCCGCTGGTGCTCGCGATGTTCATGGTGACGGAGTCGCTCGACAAGCTGCGCGAGTGGCTGTTCGAGTACTCGATCCCGAACCAGCTGGGCGTCTTCTACGCCAACTCCCTGAGCCAGTCGGGGCCGTCCGGCTGGGACCCGCTGTGGATCATGCTCGTGGTGACGGCGGCGGTGTACGCGGGCGCGTACTCGCTGCTGCACAGCCGGGACGTGTGAGCCCGGCCCGGACTCAGAACCTCGGCGCGTTACGGGACCGCTGCACCCGCGTGGTGCGGCGGTCCTTCGCGTTCCAGCAGGCCTTGTGCCAGTGCCGGCGGTCGTCGACGCCCGCGTGCTCCGGCCAGGCCACCACGTGCGGGACGCCGGAGGGGATCAGCTGGTCGCAGCCCGGGCAGCGGTAGGTCTTGCCCTCCGCGCTGGCCCCGGCGACATGCCGCACGCTCCAGTCCTCGCCCTGCCAGTTCTCGGTCGACTGCCAGCCGCCGTACCGGCCGGCGCGATCGTCCTCGGCGCTCCGGCCCGACGATCCGGCTGCCTTCTGTCGGTTGCGGCGCGGGGACACGGGACACCTCTCGGGGCTGTACAGGAAGCACGGGCTTCGTCCAGCCTACGCGTCGCCGTGGGGGGTACGCGTAAGGAACCAACCCATACAAGTCCCCTTCCAAGGCGACCCATTCTGCAGACAATCCGCAAATCTCTCCGCCAGGCCGTGTCCTGCGCACGTGTCAGACGGTTATGCCGGGTGGGGGAGCTCCGGGTCGGAGCCAAGGAAGCAGGAAATGCGATGTACGTAGGAAGTTTTGTGCTGGCGGCCCAGTTCCCGGGCCAGGGCCCCGGGGAGGCCCTGCACCGGGCGGTCCGCTCGGCCGAGGTCGCCGAGCAGTCCGGGCTGGACGCGGTGTGGCTCGCCGAGCACCACTTCGTGCCCTACGGCACGTGCCCGTCCGCGGTGACCCTGGCCGCGCTGCTGCTCGGCCGCACCCGCCGCATCCGGGTCGGCACGGCGGTCAGCGTACTGCCCACGGCCCACCCGGTCGCCCTCGGCGAGCAGGCCGCGCTGCTCCACCACACCAGCGGCGGGCGGTTCTCGCTGGGCGTCGGGCGCGGCGGCCCCTGGGTCGACCTGGAGGTGTTCGGCACGGGACTGCGGGCGTACGAACACGGGTTCCCGGAGTCCCTCGACCTGCTGCTGCGCTGGCTGAGCGAACCGTCCGTGGCGGCCTCCGGCGAGCGGTTCTCCTTCCGCGAGGTGCCGGTCGTACCCCGGCCGGCCGAGGCCCTGACGGAGACCCCCGGCCCGGAGGTGGTCCTCGCCTGCACCTCACCGGCGAGCGTCCGGCTGGCCGCCGAGCGCGGGCTGCCGATGCTGCTCGGCATGCACGTCGGGGACGAGGAGAAGGCCGAGATGGTCGCCCTGTGGCGGCGCTGCGCCCGGGCGGCGGGCCGGCCGGCCGAGGAGATCGCGGCCGCCGCCCATGTCTCGGCCGGGGTCTGCCAGCTCGCCGACCGGCGCACCGACGCCGTCGAGACGCTGACGAAGGCGATGCCGGGGTGGCTGAAAGAGGGCCTCGGGGCCCATGTGACGGTGGACGGACGGGCGCGCACGATGCGCGACCCGCACGCCTACACCGAACTGCTCTGCGGGCTGCACCCGGTGGGCACCCCGCGGCTCGCGGCCGACCGGCTCGCCGCCACCTCGGAGCGCACCGGTATCTCCCGCTTCGCCCTCCTGGTGGAGGGCTCGGGCGACCTCGCGGCCACCGAGGAGAACCTGCGGCGCCTGGGCGCCGAGGTGCTGCCCCAGCTGCGCTGACCTACGGCTCCCCCCGCGGGGCCGCCTGGGGGCTTGCCGCCCCGGTACTGCATGCACCTCCCACGGGTGGAGCGGCAAGCCGACGGCTCTCCGTCCGGGCCGTACCGAAACCGCGCGTCAGCAGTCCCGGAGCTCCGGCGACTGGTTCAGCAACTGGCTGCGCACCGACGTGAAGCGGGCCAACGTCTCGTCCACCGAGGCGTCCGGCGGGAACACCGCCACGCGGTGGCAGTTCTGGAAGGCCAGCCGCACACCGAAGTGCCGCTGCAGCGCGCCGCGGATGGCGTCACTCGCGAGCGCACGCAGCAGCTGACCGCGCGCCTGCTCGTCCGGCGGGGGCGTCTGGTTGTCGGCGAAGGGGCCGCCGTCGACCTTCAGCTGGGCCACCAGGGAGCTGATCATCTCCCATGCGTAGGGCAGGGAGGTCCGGACGCAGTCGACGAATGCTGCTTCGTCGACCTCGCCTCGCTCGGCCTGTTCGAGTAGGGCCGGTGAGACGTCGAGCGACATGGGTTCTCCTCTCGCACCCCCGAGGCGCAGGGGTTGCCGGACAGATAAGGGAGTTCGCGATTTCGAACACGCTCGGTACACGGGCCGCAACCTCCCGTCTCTACGGTAGGCAACGGTAGGTGACCACACCAGCAGAATGCGTATATGGAACGGTCCGGTTACGCCCACAATCGGCCAGGGATGAACAAGAGTTTCAAGGGATAAATGGGGCGATCCACAGGGAGCGGGACGGGCGGATCGCGAGCACCTGCGGGCGTCGAGTAGCGTTGCCGACCATGCGTCTCGTCATTGCCCGGTGCTCGGTCGACTACGCCGGCCGGCTCACCGCCCACCTGCCCTCGGCGCCGCGCCTGATCCTGGTCAAGGCGGACGGCAGCGTTTCCATCCACGCCGACGACCGGGCCTACAAGCCGCTCAACTGGATGTCGCCGCCCTGCACGCTGAAGGAGGGGACGGGCGAGGACGAGGGCGTGTGGACCGTCGTCAACAAAGCGGGCGAGAAACTGATCATCACGATGGAGGAGATCCTCCACGACTCCTCGCACGAACTCGGGGTGGACCCGGGGCTGATCAAGGACGGCGTGGAAGCGCACCTCCAGGAACTCCTGGCCGACCGCATCGAGACGCTCGGCGAGGGCTACACCCTCATCCGCCGCGAGTACATGACCGCGATCGGCCCCGTGGACATCCTCTGCCGGGACGCCGACGGCGGGACGGTCGCGGTCGAGATCAAGCGCCGGGGCGAGATCGACGGCGTCGAGCAGCTCACGCGCTACCTCGAACTGCTCAACCGCGACCCGCACCTCGCGCCGGTCCGCGGCGTCTTCGCCGCCCAGGAGATCAAGCCCCAGGCCCGCGTCCTCGCCACCGACCGCGGCATCAACTGCCAGATCCTCGACTACGACGCCCTGCGCGGCATCGAGGACGACAAGCTCCGCTTGTTCTAGCCACCGGCTCCGGTCCCGCCCTGCCGCCGCGCGCGCCTCGCCCCTTCGCGGTGAGCGCCGTCGCGGCCCGCAGGGAGGCCGCCCGGCGCCGGGCGGTGCGGTGTCACATCACCGTGCCGGTCGTGCCCGGGGCGGTCTGGGACGCTGACGCGCTGCTCGACGTGCCCCCGGCGGAGCCGTCCGTGCCGCCGCCCGTCGTCGTGGTGCCGGTGTCGCCTCCCGTGGTGCCGTCGGTGGTGCCACCCGTGGTGCCACCCGTGGTGCCGTCCGTCGTACCGCCGGTGGTGCCGCCCGTCGTCCCGGTGGAGCCGCCGGTGGTGCCGCCTCCGGTGGTGCCGCCCGTGCCGCCGCCGGTCGTCGTGCCGCCGCCGGTCGAACCACCGCTCGTCGTACCGCCGGACGTCGTGCCGCCCGTCGTGGTCCCGCCCGTGCCGCCGCCGGTCGTGGTGCCGCCCGTCGAACTTCCGCCCGACGAGCCCGTCGAGCCGCCCGGCTTGGGCGACCTGGACGGGGAACCGGAGGGCGAGGTGTCGGAGGGGGTCGGCTCGGCGCTCTTCGACGGGCCGGGGACGCGGGCCGGCGGGACGGGATCGTCCGCCGTGCCGTACGTGCCGTCGGGGCCCGGCGACGTGGGCCGGCTGCGGGCCGAGCCGGTGTCGGTCGGGTCCTCGGCCACGCCGCCGTCGGTCAGGCCCTGGGTGGCGGAGGGATTGGCGTCGACCTTGCCGGCCGGCTTCCGCTCGGCGTCGTCGGGGGACGTCATGCCGAGCGTGACGACCGTGCCGAGCACGACGGCGAGCAGCGCGCCGGAACCGGCCGCCACGACGTTGCGCCGGGCCAGCCGCCGGATGCCGCCGCCCTTCGCCGCCGGCTGCGGGAGCTGCCGGGTGACCAGGGTGTCTCCCGCGGGACCGAACGGCGGTGGCGTCGGCTCCTCGGGCCGCGGCCGGGCCGGCTCCTCCCCCGCCGGGAGGGCGGGCGGGCCGGGCACCTCGCCGGCCCGGTCGGCGAGCAGGGCCAGGGCGCGGCGGCCGGCGACCGTGCCCCGCTTGTCGGCGAGGGCGCCGCGCAGCCCGCCGGAGGCCTCCAGCTCGGCGCGGGCCCGGTCGAGCTGTCCGGCGCACAGCGCGAGGATGCCCAACTCATGGTGGAAATAGGCTTGTTCCGTTACCTCGCCGGCCAGCCGGGAGGCCTCCGCGCCGGACCGCAGGGCGCGTTCCCAGGCGCTCCAGTGGAGCCCGGCGGCGAAGGCGGGCGCGGCCGTACGGGCCAGCCGTACGGCACCGCTCTCCTCGCCCTCGGTGGACGGGGACGTGTGCGGTACGACGGCGGCGAGCGCGGCCAGCACCGCGTCGGCCTCCGCGCAGACCCGTTCCGGGGTGACCGAGGGGTGGCCGGCCCACCAGGCGTAGTGCTGGGCGGCGGTGCGGGCGTGGTCGGTGGCGTCGTCGGCGTATCCGGCGGCCTCCAGCTGGGTCTGCACGCCGGCCGCGAGCCGGTACCGGGCGCCGACCGGGGAGACCAGACCGCAGCTCGCCAGCTCGCCGAGGGCGGCGTCCGCGTGGGTGTCGCCGACCAGCGCGGGCAGGTGCGCCTGGTGGGGTATCTCGCCGCCGAGGGCGACCGCGAAGCGGAGGGCGGCCCGGGCGGAGGCGCTCAGCCGGGAGGCGAGCAGCGGTGCGGGGGCCGCGGCCTCGCCCAGGGAGGGCAGCGGAACCGCGTCCCCGGGTTCCACCGGTACGTCCGCCGGCGGGCGGACGTCCTCGAAGACGCCGTACTCGTCCACCGCGCCGGCGCTGGCCCGCAGCTCGTCGCGCTGCCGGAGCAGGGCGCCGGCCTGGACGAACCGCAGGGGCAGCCCCTCGGACTCGAACCAGAGGTCGCCGGCCCAGTTGGCCTCCTCCTCGGTGAGCACCCGCCCGACGGTCCGCTCCAGGATCTCCACGCCGGCGGCACGGTCGAGGCCGGCGAGGAACACCTCCTCCACGTCGGACTCGGCGGAGGGCGCGGGCACGTCGGGGGTGGCGCCGAACAGGAAGGCGCACTCGGGGGTGGCGTCGAGCAGTTCCTCCAGGGCGGTGCCGCCGAACTCCAGGTCGTCCAGGACGACGACCGCGCCGATCTCCCGGGTGCCGGCGAGGAGTTCCTCCGGGTCGGGGCGGTGGCCGGGGGCGTCGTAGACGGCGTGGAACAGGTCGTGCAGGAGGTCGTCGGCCGTGCGGTGCAGGCCGTTCAGGCGGACCACGCCGTCGGGGGCGAGGTCCAGGCAGTCCTCGGCGACCAGGTCGAGCAGGGCGGTGCGGCCGGAGCCGGCCGGTCCGGTGAGGCGGACCGAGCGGCCGCGGGCCAGCAGGCGGACCAGGCGTTCGCGTACGTCCTGGCGTTCCAGCAGGGAGAGCGCCGGCTGGGCGGGGCCGGGCGGCACGGGCGGCCGGGCGGCGCGTTCGGTCTCGGCGCGCTCGGCGGCGGTGCGCTTGCGGGGCCGGCCGGGGAGCCGGGCCGGCGGGCAGGGTTCTATCTCGCTGCCGTCGACCGGGTTGACGGTCAGCTGGAGGTCGCCGGAGACGAGCTGGGCCATGCGGGCGGGAGCGGCCGTGCCCGGGGCGATGTCGGAGGTGAGGGAGTCCCGGGGCGGGCGGCGGCTGTGCGCCTGACCGTGCTCCTCGGGTCCCGGGTTGATCGGGTCCATGGGTTCATGCCCCCCAAAAGCGTCGTGTGCCCGTGTTCGGCCCCTCCCGGCCTTGTCGCACACCGCGCTGTCGCTTCTGGTCCGGGCCCGCTCGGTCGAGGGTCGCGAGACGGCGGGCGACCGCACCTTAAACCTTGGCCCAGTATCTCCGACAGGGCGGGGTGCCATGCGGTCCGAGACGTCACGGTCTTGTGAGGATTGCGTTCGCACTGCGCTGACGTGCGCTTCCGCGGGTGCACCCGGGTCTCCCCCGCCGCCCGCTCCACCCCGTGCGCGCCTCGGTCGCACGAGCACCGCGGGCACCGCACCGCCGCGGACACCGCGCCGTCGTCACGGGTTTCACACCCGGGGCAGCGACTCCACCCCGATGCCGCCCTCGATGGCGAGGATGCGGTGCAGCCGGGTCGCGACCAGCAGGCGCTGCATCTGCGGGGGCACGCCCCGCAGCACCAGACGGCGCCCGCAGCGGCCGGCCCGCCGGTGGGCACCCATGATCACCCCGAGTCCGGTGGCGTCCCAGGAGTCCAGTTCGGACAGGTCGAGCACCAGGTCGCCGACTCCGGTGTCGACGGCCGAGTGCAGGGCCGTACGGGCGTCCGCCGCGCTGCGGACGTCGAGGCGGCCCCCGACGACCAGCTCGGCGTGGTCGCCCCTGATGTACATATGCGCTCCCCGTTGAGTGAGGTTGGCGTACTCGGTGACGGTGCTGTGCAACGTCTGACTGTGCGAGTGGCGGTGCGGTTGCTGTTTGTAAGCGAACCGATACCGAATTCACCCCCGGGAGTGACACTCCCGGGGAGTTTGTTGCGGGATGGGTGACTTAGTACCTGTAGAAGCCCTGCCCGCTCTTGCGGCCGATGTCACCGGCGTCCACCATCCGGCGCATCAGCTCCGGCGGGGCGAACTTCTCGTCCTGGGACTCGGTGTAGATGTTGCTCGTGGCGTGCAACAGGATGTCCACGCCGGTGAGGTCGGCGGTGGCGAGCGGGCCCATCGCGTGACCGAAGCCCAGCTTGCAGGCGAGGTCGATGTCCTCGGCGGTCGCGACGCCGGACTCGTACAGCTTGGTGGCCTCGACGACGAGGGCGGAGATCAGCCGGGTGGTGACGAAGCCGGCGACGTCCCGGTTGACGACGATGCAGGTCTTGCCGACGGACTCGGCGAACTCCCGGGCGGTGGCCAGGGTTTCGTCGCTGGTCTTGTAGCCGCGGACGAGTTCGACGAGCTGCATCATCGGCACCGGCGAGAAGAAGTGCACGCCGACGACCCGCTCGGGGTGCTCGGTGGCGGCCGCGATCTTGGTGATCGGGATGGCGGAGGTGTTGGAGGCGAGCACGGCGTCCTCGCGCACGATCTTGTCGAGCGTGCGGAAGATCTCGTGCTTGACCTCCAGCTTCTCGAAGACGGCCTCCACGACGACGTCGGCGTCGGCCGCGGCGTCCAGGTCGGTGGTCGGGGTGATGCGCGCGAGGGCGGCCTCGGCGTCCTCCGCCGCCAGCTTGCCCTTGCCGACGAACTTGTCGTACGAGGCCTTGATGCCGTCGGTGCCGCGCTTCAGTGCCTCGTCGGTGACGTCCCGCAGGACGACCTCCCAGCCCGCCTGAGCGGAGACCTGAGCGATACCGGATCCCATGAGACCGGCCCCGATGACGGCGAGCTTCCGTGCCACTCCGACTCCCTATGAACGCGGTGAAGGTCTGCCTCTCCGGCGGACCCTAGCGCTCCGGCGCCGCTGTGTGACCGGTAAGTAACGCGCGTCACGTCTCATTTGACGGACATCACACCGCCAGGGGTCACGCCGCGGCTCGGACGGCGTAGTTGAGCACCGTTTCGCTCAACAGGTCCTCGATGTCGTCCAGGAGAACCAGTACCTCTCGTGACACTTCGACCGGTTTGCGCCCGGCGAGCATCTCGCGGCCGATGGTGACGAAGACGGACTGGTGGATCCAGCAGATCTGACCGGCCATCAGGTCGGGCAGCGGGTCGCCGGCGGGGGCGCCGGTCTCCTCGCGCAGGGCCGCTTCCAGGGTGTCGTGGATCTCCTGCTGGAGGCTCCACAGGCGGGAGCGCAGGGGCGGTGCCTCGTGGATGACCCGCATGAAGCGGTCGTAGCCCTCCATCAGGCCGACCCGGGGCGAGACGGCCTCGACCTCCCCGCGCAGTTCGCGCAGGACGGCGCGCGCGGCGGATTCCCCGGCGTCCCGGCCCCGGACCCAGCGGGCGAGCCGGTCGACCGTGCCGGCGGAGCGGTCGAAGAAGAGGTCCTCCTTGGCGGGGAAGTAGTTGTAGACGGTGTTGACCGAGACGTCGGCGGCCGCGGCGATCTCCGCGACGGTCACCGCCTCGAAGCCGCGCTCCAGGAACAGCCCCGTGGCGACGTCCGAGATGTACTGCCGGGTCTGCCGCTTCTTCCGCTCCCTGAGCCCCTCTGCCATGCCCGCATCCTAACTTCGCTGGACACCCCCAAAACTTGGGGTCATTGCAAAATTTCAGGGACTCTGTTTTTCTGGAGGCATGGCAGCAGTCATCAGCACGGCGGGCCTGGCCCGCACCTTCCGGACGAAAGCCGGACCCGTCGACGCCGTCCGCGGCATCGACCTCACCGTCCACGAGGGCGAGATCCTCGGCTTCCTCGGCCCCAACGGCGCCGGCAAGACCACCACCCTGCGGATGCTCACCACCCTGCTGGCGCCGACCGGCGGCGCGGCCACCGTCGCCGGGCACGACCTCGTGGCCGATCCGGCCGGGGTGCGCCGGGCCAGCGGCTACGTCGCCCAGTCCGGCGGGGTCGATCCGCAGATCACCGTGCGGGAGGAACTGGTCACCCAGGCCCGGCTGTACCGCCTGCCGAAGGCGGAGGCGGTAGCCCGCGCCGGGGAACTGGCCGCGGAACTGGACCTCACCGCGCTCCTCGACCGCAGGACCGGCGCGCTCTCCGGCGGCCAGCGGCGCCGCCTGGACATCGCGATGGCGCTCACGCACCGGCCGAAGGTGCTGTTCCTGGACGAGCCGACGACCGGCCTGGACCCCGGCAGCCGCGCCGACCTGTGGGACCTGGTGCGCCGGCTGCGCGACGCGCACGGCACGACCGTCTTCCTGACCACCCACTACCTGGACGAGGCCGACGCGCTCGCCGACCGCCTGGTGATCGTCGACCGCGGCACGGTCGCCGCCGAGGGCACCCCGGGCGCGCTCAAGCTCCGCTACGGCGGCTCGCTCGACGCCACCCTCCAGGACACCTTCCTCGCCGTCACCGGCCGCGGGCCCTCCCCGGCCGACACCGCCCCCGTAGCCGTCTAGGACCGCACATGCTTCTGAATGACACGGCCCTCGTCTACGGCCGCTATCTCCGTCAGTCCCTGCGCTCCCGCTTCGCGCTGCTCTTCGGGGTGCTCACGCCCCTGCTCTACCTGCTCTTCTTCGGCCCGCTGCTCACCGGTCTGCCGCTGGGCGGACAGGGCAGCTCCTGGCAGGTGCTGGTGCCCGGCCTGCTGCTCCAGCTGGGCCTGTTCGGCGCCCTGTTCGCCGGGTTCACGGTCATCGTCGAGAAGGGGCAGGGGGTGGTGGAGCGGATGCGGGTCACCCCGGTCAGCCGGCTCGCCCTGCTGCTCGGCCGGGTGCTGCGGGACGCCACGGTGTTCGTCTTCCAGGCGGTGCTGCTGGTGCTGGCCGCGCTCGTGCTGGGTCTGCGCGCGCCGCTGGCCGGCGTCCTGATCGGCTTCGCCTTCGTCGCCCTGCTCACGCTGTCGCTGGCCTCGGTGTCGTACGCGCTCGGTATGAGGGTCCGCACCCCGCAGGAGTTCGGCCCGCTGATCAACATGGTGTCGATGCCGTCGATGCTGCTGTCCGGCCTGATGCTCCCGATGACCCTGGCGCCGGCCTGGCTGGACGTGCTGTCGCACTTCGTCCCGTTCCGCTACCTGGTGGACGCCGTCCGGGACGCGTACGTCGGCCATTACACGAGCGCGCACATGCTCTACGGCGTCCTGGTCGCCGTCGGTTTCGCCGCGCTGTCCGTGACGGTGGGCACACGGGTGTTCCGGACGGCCGGGGCGTAACTACGCTGGCCGTATGGTCAATCTGACGCGCATCTACACCAGGACCGGCGACCAGGGCACCACCAGTCTCGGCGACATGAGCCGGGTGCCCAAGACGGACCTGAGGATCTCCGCCTATGCGGACGCCAACGAGGCGAACGCGGTGATCGGCACCGCCATCGCGCTGGGCGGCCTGGAGGAGGAGATCGTCGCGGTCCTCACCCGCGTCCAGAACGACCTGTTCGACGTGGGTGCGGACCTGTCGACGCCGGTGGTGGAGAACCCGGAGTTCCCGCCGCTCCGGGTGGAGCAGTTCTACGTCGACCGGCTGGAGGCGGACTGCGACCGCTTCAACGAGCGGCTGGAGAAGCTGCGCTCCTTCATCCTGCCGGGCGGCACCCCGGGCGCCGCCCTCCTGCACCAGGCGTGCACGGTCGTACGCCGGGCCGAGCGGTCCACCTGGGCGGCCCTGGAGGTGCACGGCGAGACGATGAACCCGCTCACCGCGACCTACCTGAACCGCCTCTCCGACCTGCTGTTCATCCTGGCCCGCAGCGCCAACCGGGAGGCCGGCGACGTGCTGTGGGTCCCGGGCGGGGAACGCTAGCTCCTGCCCCGGTCAGTCGCCGGTGGTGCCGTCGGTCAGCTCGCGCAGGATGTCGAGGTGGCCGTTGTGCCGGGCCGTCTCCTCGATGAGGTGGAGCAGGATCCAGCGCAGGTCGACCGCGCTGCCGTCCTGCCGCTTCTGCCGCGCCTTGGTGTCCAGGTCGTGCGCGGCGACCAGTTCGTCGTGGCGCGCGGCCTCCTCGGCGTACTCCGCGAGCAGCCGGGACAGCGGGATGTCCACGGCGATCCGCATCTCGCGGTCGGGGTCGTCCTCGGTCCAGGGGCCCTGGTCCTCCTCTCCCAGGAAGACGACCCGGAACCAGAAGTACTCGACCCATCGCAGGTGGTTGATCAGCCCGCTCAGGGTCATCAGGGGCGAGCCGGGCAGGTGCGCCTTGCGGGCGTCCTCGTCGGAGAGTCCCTCGCACTTGGCCCGCGCGGTGGCGCGGACGTAGGTGAGGAAGGTGGTCAGCTGGGCGCGCTCGTCCCAGGCGGGAGGCGTGTCGGTGCGTGTCATCGCCGCGATGATGTCCCGGCGCCCGTCTCGGTGTCGACAGACTTTTCGGCAGCACCGCCGGCGGCCGCGCCCCGCGGCTCGCGCTTCGGGAAGAGCGTGTAGCTGACGGCGATGAGCACGTTGATGCCGATCACCCACAGCATGCGCACCTGCCACGCCCGCAGCGAGCCGGTGTCCCCGGCGTCGCCGACGTACCAGACGGCGCCCTGGAGCAGGGCGAGGGAGACCACCGAGGCCAGGATCCAGCGGCCCGCGACCTTCCACTCGTGCACGGCGCGGGCGGTGCCGTACCTGGGGGGCTTCACGGGAGGCGGGCCGCCGGCGAAGCGGTGCGCCACCCGGGCGTCCGCCCACCTGATGGTGGAGTGGCCGAGGCCGACGGTGAAGCCGATGTAGACCGCGGCCAGGCCGTGCCGCCAGTCCGGTTCGGCGCCGTTCCTCAGGTCGACCGCGGTGACGGCGAACAGCACGATCTCCAGGAGCGGCTCGCACAGCAGCAGGGCCAGGCCGGTGCGCGGCATCCGGAACGCGTACCGGAAGGCCAGCCCGGCCGCCAGCAGCACCCAGAACGCCACCTCACAGGCGATGATCAGTCCGACGATCACGGTTCGCTCCCCTCGTTCGCCGTTCCAGGCTCCCGGCCCGGGCCGGCCGTGTCGTCGTCGGCGCAGAGGAATCCGGCGTAAGCGAAAGTCGCAGTGGGGCACCCTCCCCGCGGTGCAGGAAAGCCGCCCCTGCGCCGTGTTGGATAGGGAGCATGGCCCGCACGACAGGGGGCACGGCCCGCCCGCTGCCCCGCCCGCACCGTGACGACTGGTACATCGCCGTGGGCGGACTGCTCGGCGGGGTGCTGCTGTGGGTGCCCGGCATCCATGCGCGCGTGTCGACGGACGAACTGGTGCTGTGGCACGCGGTCTGGGCGCCGCTGGTGCCCCTCGTGGTGATCGCGGCCTGTGAGCCGCTGCGCCGGATCCGGCCCCGCCTCGGCCTGCTGGTCGGCACCGCCGCGCTGACCCTGGACACGGTGACCCTCGGCAGCCTGGCCACCGTCGTGCTGTACACCGACCTGGTGTACGCGGCGGTGCTGTACGGCACCCCCGCCTCGGCCCGCCGCATCCCCTGGATCGCCGGATTCCTGACCGTGCTCGGCGGGGTCGTACCGGCGGCGCTGTGGCGGGATCCGCGCGGTCTGCTGATCGGGGTCGGGGTCGGTGTGGTGGCACTGGCCCCCGCCGCCACGGGCGCCCTGGTCCGGGACCACCGCGACGCCGCCGAGGCCGCCCGGCTGCGTGCCGAACAGACCGCGCTGCTGGCCGAGATGGACCGGGCCCAGGCGGTGACGGCCGAACGAGCGCGGGTGGCACGGGAGTTGCACGACATGGTCGCCAACCACCTGTCCGCGATCGCCATCCACTCCACGGCCGCGCTCTCCCTGGACGATCCGAAGACGTCCCGGGACGCGCTGGCCGTCATCCGGGAGAACAGCGTCGAGGGACTGGCCGAGATGCGCCGTCTGATCGGGATCCTGCGCAGCAGCGGCGGCGACCGGGAACCCTCCGCCACGCCCACCCTGGAGGGGCTCACCGCCCTGGTCGAGGGCGCCCGCGTCAACGGCCTGGACGTCGCCCTGGACGCCGAGCACGGCCGCGTGCCCGCGCCGGTCGAGCTGGCCGCGTACCGGATCGTGCAGGAGTCGCTGACCAACGCGCTCAAACACGGGGCGGACGGGCCCGTCCGGGTCAGCCTGCGGCAGGCCGACGGCTCGCTGCGGGTGCGGGTGACGAGCCCGTACCGGCCCGGTGACCGGCCGCGCGCCCCGGGCTCGGGCGCCGGGCTCGCGGGGATGCGGGAGCGGGCCGCGCTGCTCGGCGGGCGGTTCGAGGCCGGTCCCGAGGCGGGCCTGTGGGCCGTACGCGCCGAACTTCCGCTCACCGAAGGAGACTGAGAGCATGATCCGGGTCCTGGTCGCCGAGGACCAGTCCGCCGTCCGCGCCGGGCTGGTGCTGATCCTGGGCAGCGCGCCCGACATCGAGGTGGCCGGGGAGGCGGCGGACGGCCAGCGGGCGGTGGAGCTGGCCCGGGAGCTGCGGCCCGACGTGGTGCTGATGGATGTGCAGATGCCGCTGCTGGACGGGGTGTCGGCGACCCGGCGGATCGTCGGGGAGCGGCTCGCCGACGTGCTCGTGCTGACCACCTTCGACCTCGACGAGTACGTCTTCGGGGCGCTGCGGGCGGGCGCGGCCGGGTTCCTGCTGAAGAACACCGAGGCGCGGGACCTGCTGGAGGCGGTGCGGACGGTGGCGCGCGGGGAGGGCATCGTGGCGCCGGCCGTGACCCGGCGGCTGATCGCCGAGTTCGCCTCGGCCCCGGTGCGGGGCGGGGGGCCCGATCCGGCCGTGCTGGAGGGGCTGACCCGGCGGGAGCGGGAGGTGCTGGGCTGCATCGGCGAGGGCCTGTCCAACGCGCAGATCGCGGCCCGGCTGGAGATGGCGGAGGGCACGGTGAAGACGCACGTCAGCCGGTTGCTGGCCAAGCTGGAGCTGCGCAGCCGGGTGCAAGCGGCCGTCCTGGCCCGCGAGTTGGGGCTCTAGCCCCGGCTGCCCCGAAGTGGTCCAGACCTATTGACCTGTGGTCCAGACCTTTCTACCCTCGCAGCACCGTGGGCATGAAGGCTCAGTCATGCCCCTGACACCCCCGACGACGAGGGAGGCGCAGCATGCGCTTCAGACACAGAGCCGCGGCGGCATTCGCGACCCTGTTGCTCCCCATGGCCGGCGCGGTCGGCCTCGCGAGCCCCGCCCAGGCCGCCACCAACGCCACGGCCACCTTCACCAAGACCAGCGACTGGGGCACCGGCTTCGGTGGCCAGTGGACCGTCAAGAACACCGGCACCAGCACCATCAGCTCCTGGACCGTCGAGTGGGACTTCCCCTCCGGCACCAAGGTCACCTCGGCCTGGGACGCCACGGTCACCAACTCCGGTGACCACTGGACCGCCAAGAACGTCGGCTGGAACGGCACCATCGCCCCCGGCGCCTCCGTCTCCTTCGGCTTCAACGGCTCGGGCCCCGGCTCCCCGTCCAGCTGCAAGCTCAACGGCGACAGCTGCGACGGTACGACGGTCCCGGGCGACGCGGCCCCCTCAGCCCCCGGCACCCCCACCGCCTCCTCGGTCACCGACACCTCGGTGAAGCTCTCCTGGAGCGCGGCCACCGACGACAAGGGCGTCAAGAACTACGACGTGCTGCGCGACGGCACCAAGGTCGCCACGGTCACCACCACGTCGTACACCGACACCGGCCTGACCGCCGGCACCGACTACTCCTACACCGTGCGGGCCCGCGACACCGCCGACCAGACCGGCCCGGCCAGCGGCGCGGTCAAGGTCCACACCACCGGCGGCGGCACCACTCCGCCCACCGGCGACAAGGTCAAGCTCGGCTACTTCACCGAGTGGGGCATCTACGGCCGCAACTACAACGTCAAGAACCTGGTGACGTCCGGCTCCGCGTCCAAGATCACGCACATCAACTACGCCTTCGGCAACGTCACCGGCGGCAAGTGCGCGATCGGCGACTCCTACGCCGACTACGACAAGGCCTTCACCGCCGACCAGTCGGTCAGCGGCGTCGCCGACACCTGGGACCAGCCGCTGCGCGGCAACTTCAACCAGCTGCGCCAGCTGAAGGCCAAGTACCCGAACATCAAGGTGCTGTGGTCCTTCGGCGGCTGGACGTGGTCCGGCGGCTTCGGCGAGGCCGCGAAGAACCCGGCCGCCTTCGCCCAGTCCTGCTACGACCTGGTCGAGGACCCGCGCTGGGCCGACGTCTTCGACGGCATCGACATCGACTGGGAGTACCCCAACGCCTGCGGTCTGTCCTGTGACACCAGCGGGAACGCGGCCTTCAAGAACCTGATGTCCGCGCTGCGCGCCAAGTTCGGCTCGAACAACCTGGTCACCGCGGCCACCACGGCCGACGGCTCGGCCGGCGGCAAGATCGAGGCCGCCGACTACGCCGGCGCGGCCCAGTACGTCGACTGGTACAACGTGATGACGTACGACTTCTTCGGCGCCTGGGACGCCAAGGGCCCGACGGCCCCGCACTCCCCGCTCACCTCGTACGACGGCATCCCGAAGGCGGGCTTCACCACCGCCGACGCGATGGCCAAGTTCAAGGCGGTCGGCGTGCCCGCGAAGAAGCTGCTCATCGGCATCGGCTTCTACGGCCGCGGCTGGACCGGCGTCACCCAGGACGCCCCCGGCGGCACCGCCACCGGCCCGGCGTCCGGCACGTACGAGCAGGGCATCGAGGACTACAAGGTCCTGAAGTCGTCCTGCCCGGCCACCGGAACGATCGCCGGCACGGCGTACGCGCACTGCGGCAGCAACTGGTGGTCGTACGACACCCCCGCCACCATCAAGTCGAAGATGGCCTGGGCCGACAACCAGGGCCTCGGCGGGGCGTTCTTCTGGGAGTTCAGCGGCGACACCAGCAACGGTGAACTGGTGAACGCCATCAGCAGCAACCTGTAAAAAGATCGCCTAAGCCACGTTGACACGCTGACCGGGCGGGGCTGCCTCCAGCCACGCGAGGAATCCGGTCAGCGCGTCTTCGCTCATGGCGAGTTCGAGGCGGACACCCCGATGGGTACAGGCGAGGACCACCGCGTCGGACAGCAGCGCCAGCTCCTCCTCGCCCTCGGGCAGCCGGCGGCCGGCCACCTCGATCTGCGCCCGCTCCAGAGTGCGGCGGGGGCGGAAGGCGTAGGAGAAGACCCGGTACCACTCGATGCGGTCGCCGTTGTAGCGGGCGACGCCGTAGGACCAGCCCTTGCCGCCCGCGTCCGGTTTCTCGGGCACGTCCCAGCGCAGGGAACAGTCGAAGGTGCCGCCGGAACGCTGGATCAGCCTGCGGCGCAGACCGAACAGGAACAGCCCCACCACCACGAGCGCCACTACGATCCCGCACACAGTCAGAGCGAGGACCATCGGCACCGACCTCCTCGTCTCCTAGGTAACGGAACGTAAAAAACACACGCGTCGTCCTGCTCTCCAGCTTCGCGGCCGTCGCCACCGACACCGACAACGTCCTGTCCGAGTTCATGATCGACTCGG